>JANLPX010000258.1:0-3074 GCA_031367485.1 Alphaproteobacteria bacterium
CGCAACGGTTCTTGGCACCCAATCGGGAACGCTCAGCGCCGATACCGAAGGTCTGTTAACCGGCAAGCTCAAGATTACCGCGCGCGGCGCGCCTGAGGTTCTCAACGCCTTAGCTCAGGATGGCTTGATTTCGCCTTTGGCGGCCATGTCGGCAAATGCGGTCGCGGTCGCCAATCTGGCACCTGGACATAGCGCTAATCTGACCATCACGTTCGAAGCTGGACGCATAACTCTGGGGCCTGTTGCCCTGGGGTCGGCACCTCGCGTCTTTTAGGATGCCGTTACCCGCACCGAGACTTGCATCCTTCCCCGTTGGCGGCATTGCTGTGGTGATTGGCGCGAGCGGCGGTATCGGCGCTGCATTTGTCAGAGCCTTGAAAGCCGATGGCTCATTCGTTCGCGTGATTGAACTCCACCGCGCAAGCGTTCCGGCCATTGATATCACCGATGAAGCGTCGATCACTGCCGCTGCCCAATGGATCACCGCCTTTGCCCAGGATGTCCGCCTAGTCTTTGATGCCACGGGTGTCCTCCAGGACCATGCGACATCGCCGGAAAAGTCCTGGCGGCAGTTGGACGCGTCCAGCCTGGCGCATGCCTTCGCTGTGAACGCCATCGGGCCGGCTATGGTCATGAAACACCTGCTGCCATTGCTGCCCAAAAGCGGTAAAGCGGTGTTCTCCACCCTGTCGGCCAAGGTGGGCAGTATCGGCGACAACCACCTGGGCGGCTGGTACGGCTACCGCGCCGCGAAGGCCGCGCTCAACCAGTTTGTTCGTACAGCTGCCATTGAGCTTAAGCGGAGTCGGCCCGACGCGATTTGCGTCGCCTTGCATCCGGGCACGGTGGCAACCGGCCTCTCGGCACCTCACGCGAAGACCGGGTTAGAGGTGGTGACACCCGACCAGGCCGCAGTTCGCCTGCTCGCCGTACTCGATGGCCTATCATCAGAACAAAGCGGCGGATTCTTAGACTACAATGGAGGTCGACTGCCCTGGTAACGCCTTAGGTCTTGCCATAACTCACGGCCATCCCGGCCCGGACATCCTGCTGGACGCCGTACTGGGCGAAGGGATAGCGAAAGCCGTTCTTCGCCAAGGCCTTCATCCCGGCAATGGCCTTCTCGAAATACTCAGGCGGCGCGGCCATCAGCATCTCGTCGTCTAGCACCCCGCCGTAACGACGCTCGGCAAAGCACGGGATCGACAGGCTAGGCGTGCGGGTCGAGAGCGCCCTACCCCAGCTGTCAGCACAAGCCGACTCGCCAACCACGCTCCAGTCGAAGCTCTTATAGCCGCTCCATTGCAGGCCATTGATGAAGTAGATCATCGCGCCGGGCGTGGCGTAGAACAGTACGATGTCGGGATCGACTAAGCGTCCGCCGGCGACAGGCCCCACCGCCAACGCCTCATAGAGGCCGTCAGGAACGCAAGTCATCGCCGCCTGATGCGCCGCCGCTGCCTCCTGGGTTTCGAACCAGACGCCGGTCATGTGCTGACCGCTCATCCATTCCGGTGTTTTTGCGCCGCCCAGGCCCACCACCGCGCGGCACTGCGCACCCACCAAATCGTCGGCCGTGATGCCCACGGTCCAGCCCAGCCGCGCCGCCTGGGCCACCACCTGATCTAGCGTATGAACCGCGCTCGGCCGCCGGATCTTCGGGATGGCTTCCATGTCTGCTGCCTTGTCGAACATCTTCATCGCGAAGGGCAGGCTGCGCAGCCGCAGCATGTGTTCCAGATCACCAACCGTTTCGATGAGGTCGCGGGTCATAGCGGGCTCCTTGTTCTGGCCAGGATCATACATCTCCCGTCCCCGATGTCTTGGGGTGTTGGCATCGGCGGCCATAAGCTAGAAGCCTCCCCCAGGAGACCTAAGACCATGTCCAAACTCGCCCACACCCTACCCTCGGCCCACAATGACGCCATCGCCACCCTGGCCAACCTTGGGGTCGAACTCGGCGCGCTGGCCGGGGACGACGTGCCGGCACGTTCGCCTATCGACGGGTCGCTGATCACCACGCTTCGCGCCGCCACCCCGGCGCAAGTTGACGCTGCGGTTGACCGCGCCCACGCGGCATTCTTGCTCTGGCGCAAGGTGCCCGCCCCCCGCCGGGGCGAGTTGGTTCGATTGTTGGGCGAGGAGCTGCGGGCGGCCAAGGACGACCTGGGTCGGTTGGTCGCCTTGGAGGCCGGTAAGGTCACCTCCGAAGGGCTTGGCGAAGTTCAGGAGATGATCGACATCTGCGACTTTGCTGTCGGATTGTCGCGCCAGCTTTACGGCCTGACCATCGCCACCGAACGCCCGGGCCACCGGATGATGGAAACCTGGCATCCGCTCGGCGTCTGCGGCGTTATTTCGGCCTTCAATTTCCCGGTCGCCGTCTGGTGCTGGAACGCCGCTTTGGCCCTGGGTTGCGGCGACACCGTTGTCTGGAAACCTTCGGAGAAAACCCCACTCACGGCCGAGGCCGTCCAGTCGATCTTCCTCAAGGCCGCCTCGCGCTTCGGCGACGCGCCCGCCAACCTCAGCCAGGTCATGCAGGGCAAAGGCGATGTCGGTGCAGCCTTGGTGGCCAATCCCAAGGTCCCGATTCTCTCGGCCACCGGCTCGACCCGCATGGGCCAGGCGGTCGGCCCCGTGTTGGCCAACCGATTTGCTCGTGCGATCCTGGAACTCGGCGGCAACAACGCCGCCATCGTCGCGCCCTCCGCGGACCTTGAACTGGCCCTGCGCGGCATCGCCTTCTCGGCCATGGGCACGGCGGGCCAGCGCTGCACCACCTTGCGCCGACTGTTCGTCCATACCGACATTGCGGCAGGCCTGATCGCCCGACTAAAGGCTGCCTATGCCTCGGTCCCAGTGGGCGATCCGCGTGATGGCGGAACTCTGGTCGGGCCGTTGATCGACGAGGCGGCTTATGACGCCATGGCGACTGCTCTTAACCAAGCCAAGGCTGCAGGCGGCACCGTCCACGGCGGTGGGCGCGTTGATCGGCCCGGCGTCTATGTCCGCCCAGCCCTGGTGGAAATGCCCAGCCAGTGCGGCCCGATGCTGCACGAGACCTTTGCCCC
>JANLPX010000303.1:0-2417 GCA_031367485.1 Alphaproteobacteria bacterium
CAAGAGGATGGGGTCATCCTATCGGGTGCCGCAGCCTTTGCCGCGATGTGGCGCGCGGTGCCAGTTCTGGCACCTTTGGGCAGACTCGCCCGGAATCGTTTCGTGCTGAGGATGCTTGAACACACCTACCTAATCTTCCTCAAGTTCAGGCCGAAACTCCAGCTCTGGCTCAGGCATCGGGATACCAATCGAGATAGATAACGCGGAAACCAAAAGGTTCTCCACAGCCTCACGTCAAACCTGTGGGTCCGACCAAACGCCACAGTGCGCGCCGGTCATTCCTTAGGCTATCGTTAACCCATGGCCCTCGTCCCTGCACTCGATCTCCGCGTCGCTCACAACGACACAATCATCCCGCACGCCCCGGCCAATATCGAGGCCGAGCAAGCCCTGTTGGGCACCGTCCTCTACGACAATGCTGCCTTCGAGCGCCTCGGCGATTTCCTGAAGGCCCAGCACTTCTACGAGCCCTTTCATCAACGCCTGTTCGGGGCCATCGAGACCCATATCCGCAAGGGTCAATTGGCCGAACCGATCCTGCTCGCCGAACAATTCAGTCGCGATCCGGCTTTCGAGGAACTGGGCGGCGTCCGCTACCTCGCCGATCTGGTGGACCGCGCCCCGCCCGCCGCCAATATTCCTGACTATGGCCGGGTGATTTATGACGCGGCAATCCGCCGCGACCTGATCCGCATCGGAGGTGATATCTCGGTCACCGCCCAAGCGCCCGACGAAGACCGCTCGGCACGCGACCAAATCGAAGCCGCCGAGGCCCAGCTCTACGCCCTGGCCGAAACCGGCGGCACATCCCAAGGCTTCATCCCTTTCGCTGATGCCCTGCACGGTGCCGTCGCCATGGCCGCCGAGGCGCACAGTCGTGACGGTGGACTAGCCGGCGTCTCCACCGGCCTCATCGACCTGGACCAAAAGATCGGCGGCCTACACCCCTCCGACCTAGTGATCATCGCCGGGCGACCTTCGATGGGCAAATCCAGCCTCGCTTGCAACATCGCCTTTGACATCGCCAAACACTATGCGTGGGAGCCCCAACCTGACGGTTCAAAGAAAACCGTTGCCGGCGGCGTGGTCGCCTTCTTCTCCCTCGAAATGGCCGCCGAGCAGTTGGCCATGCGCCTACTGGCAGAGGTCTCCGGCGTCTCTGGCGACCGCCTCCGAAAAGGGGAAATCGACGCCTCAGAGTTTGGCCGAATACGTGACGCCGCCCTCGAGATCCAAGAGGCCCCGCTCTATATCGACGCCACCGGCGGCATCTCGATGGCCAAGCTGGCAGCCCGCGCACGCCGCCTAAAACGCCAGCACGGCCTGGACGTCATCTTCATCGACTACCTCCAGCTCATCACCGGCGGCGACCAAAAAACCGACAACCGCGTGCAAGAAGTCTCAATGATCACCCAGAGCCTGAAGGCTCTGGCCAAAGAGCTTTCCGTCCCGGTCATTGCCCTGGCCCAGCTCTCCCGTCAGGTGGAAAACCGCGAGGACAAAAAGCCCCAACTCTCCGACCTGCGCGAATCCGGCTCCATCGAGCAAGACGCCGACATGGTCATGTTCATCTACCGCGAGAGCTATTACCTAAGCCGCATGGAGCCCCGCGAGGGCACCGCCGAGCACCTCACCTGGCAAGACCAGATGGACCAAGTCACCGGCGAGGCCGACATCATCATCGGCAAACAACGCCACGGCCCCATCGGCAACGTGAAACTCAGTTACAACGAAGAGATCACCAAGTTCGGGAATCTGGCGCGGGATCAGAGCCGTTACACACCGCGCTAGCGAAGCGACAGGCGAACAGCTATCAGGCGCAATGGTTTCTCCCGCCGCCGCGCGGCTCACACTTGATCTTGACGCTCTAGCCCACAACTACGCGGTCCTGCAAAGCCATGCGCCGGGCGCGGTGATGGCACCTGTCGTGAAGGCCGATGGTTACGGCCTCGGCGCTGGCCCTATCGCGCGACGCCTTTGGCAAGAGGGAGCCCGCGCCTTTTTCGTGGCGCGGCTGTCGGAAGGCGAGGCCCTGCGCGCCGCACTAACCCCTGACCGCCCGGCCAAGATTTACGTCCTGGACGGCCTGACCGTCGGAGTCGGCGAGCGACTCTTGGCGGCCAGTCTGACGCCCGCCCTCACCAGCTTGGCCCAGATTGCCGAGGCCGCAGCCCTCGCAATGGCCTTGCCTTCGCCGTGGCCCGTCGCAATCCACGTCGACACCGGGGTGAACCGCCAGGGACTGACGCCCGCTCAAACCCGGGCCTTGGTCCAGACACCTAACGGCTTGCATGGCCTCCAAGTCGACCTGATCATGAGCCACCTCGGCTCGGCGACAACCCCGACGGACCTACGAAACACCCTCCAATTGGCCCGGTTTCAAGCGGTCAGAACTCTCTTCCCTCAGGCCCAGGCCA
>JANLPX010000323.1:0-1548 GCA_031367485.1 Alphaproteobacteria bacterium
CTTTGGCGTGGGGCAGGGCGAGTGGCAGGCGACAGATCAAATACCGGCGAGCGTGAAGGTGAGCATCAAGCTGACCGCCACGCGGAAGTAGCTGCTGCGGCGCAGGCGTTGCGCGCTGGGAAGTTGGTGATCTTGCCGACCGAGACGGTCTATGGGCTCGGGGCCGATGCTGCAAACCCGCTGGCCGTGGCGGCGATCTATCAAGCCAAGGGCCGTCCCAGTTTTAATCCTTTGATCAGCCATGTGAGCGACTTGGCTGCCGCTGAGAAGATTGCCGCGTTCGATGACCAGGCGCGGCGGCTAGCGCGAGCCTTTTGGCCGGGGCCGCTGACCCTGGTGCTAGCCAGCGCTCCGGGCAGTACGGTTTGCGACTTGGCCCGTGCCGGTCTCGACACTGTGGCGGTGCGCGTGCCGTCGCACCTAAAGGCGCGGGAGGTTCTCGCGACCTTTGGCGGTCCGGTGGTGGCACCGTCGGCCAATCGGTCGGGGCGACCCAGTCCGACGACATTTGCTGATGCGGCCGAAGAGACCGGTGAATTTGCCGCCTTGGTACTGGACGGCGGAGCCTGCGAAGTTGGACTTGAGTCCACTGTGATCTCCCTATTGGATAGGCCAAGGTTGTTGCGACCAGGGGCCGTCACCCGCGACCAGATCGAGGCTCTGATCGGGCCATTGGCCGAGGCGCAGGATGACGCCAAACGCTCACCCGGTCGGCTGACGCGCCACTATTCGCCGAGGGCTCCGGTCCGGTTGGAAGCCGAGCGTCCGGGTGATGGTGAGGCCTATCTCGCCTTCGGCGATTTTCCGGCCGGCGAGAGGGTTTGGAACCTAAGCACCACCGGCGATCTCAGCGAAGCCGCAGCCAACCTCTTTACCTATCTGAGGGCCGCGGATCGGGGAGAGCCCGCAGCCATTGCGGTAGCAGCCATCCCGGAACACGGCCTCGGCGAGGCGATCAATGACCGGCTGCGACGCGCGGCGGGCTATGTGGGGTAAAGGGCAGAGGCAATATCAGTCTGGGCGAAGTCATCGCCTTTGAAGAGGAGAGGGGCGTTGAGTGAGCTTGCTAGGGCATAGGCGAAACAGTCGGCGAGGTTGAGGCCTGCCGGATGAATCCCTCTCCCATATCGAAGGTAGGTCGTTAGGGCTGTGTCCCAAAGCGGTAGGTCCTCCCGCACTTGAACGCGAATATCCCGCAGCCATGAATCGAGCGCCGACTTCTCTGCGAAGTATCCCCTACGAATGAGCACAATCCCAGTTTCGACGTAGTTGATTGATGACAGATGCGCGGACGGCGCGGTTTGAATGGTCGCGATCAGGTCCTGCCAATCCGGTTCGGCCTTAACAATTGCGACGAGAGCGGAGGAGTCGACAACAATCAAAGTTCGGACTCAAGGCCGGGGATTTCGTTTAAAGCATCGAAGGCAGCTTTCGAGGTGTCTACGGTTCTGTGATCCACGCCGATGGCGCAACGAAAGCGCTCCGTGGCGGCGATCATATCCTCAAGAGTGGGGCGTCGGTAGGCAGCAGACACCTCCTCGTCCAGCC
>JANLPX010000341.1:0-4756 GCA_031367485.1 Alphaproteobacteria bacterium
GGCAATCTCGCCTATGGCGGTGGCCCTCATGAGTGGATCGAGGTCGCTCCAACCGGCCCCGCTGCCCGCCCGACCACGCCGCTGATCCGCAACCTCGCCAAACGCGTCGCCGAACTCCTGCCCAACGCCGCCCACCTGCGCGTGATCCGCAGTTGGGCCGGCATCATCGAAAACACCCCCGACGGGCGGCCAGTGATCGAGCGTTTCTCGAGCCCCGCCAACCTCACCGCCGCCACCATGTCCGGCGTCGGCTTTGGCCTATCGCCAGCCAGCGGCCACGCCATTGCCGATTTGGTGCTCGAGGGGCAATGCAGCTTCACTGATCTCAGCAAGCTTGGCTTGGGACGGTTCACGGACCTACCGAGCGACTGGCGAGAGCAGCGGGGGTGGGTGGCGATTGGGGCGGCTAGCTCTTAACCGACAAACTCCCCACCACTTCCTCCCAATAGCGCAGCAAATCCACCGCGTAGCTCGGGGCCACATAGACATCTGCTTGGTCTTCGCTCACTACGTCGATGCGGATGTTGATATGCTCCACGATTGTTCCGGCCACGCAGCCGGGTGCGAAACCGGGGTCTTCGGCATCGAGCACCCCGCCGTGGGTGAGCAGCGCGCGCCAGTCGGGGCCGGTGAGGGTGCAGCGGACGGCGGCCCCGGAAATGTCGGTGACGGCACCGTCCGGTCCGGCGATCTCGGTCAGCTTTGCCGACAGGTCCTGTGACGCCGCCAAGGGCGCGGCGACCATCCAGGCCGAAGGCTCACGCCAGATCACCCGCAGGTCGCCGACCGAAACTGCATGACTGGCGGCCGGCAGCCCAACCCCAAACGCCGCCGCGAAATTCGTGCCCACGGCAGCGGCGTTGCCCCAAAGCTCTAGGCGGAGCAGGGCTTGACGAGGCTGAAGATGAAATCTCGGGGCGTCAGTCACGATAGCGCGCGCCTTCGCGGTCATAGAACACCGGCTCAACCACGCTCACTCGGGCCATGCTGTCGCGTGTCGGCGACCAGGCCACCAGCTGTTCTCCCATGCGGTCGGCTCCATCGCGCAGCAAGCCCATCGCCACATAGCCGTCGTCCATGACCCGTTGACCGGCCCCGGTCACATGGCCCTGCGGGTTTCCGGGAATGGAGGAGACCAGCATCGAACCCTCTGGAATGGGGCGGTCGGACTCTAGGCCCACCATCCGCAGTCGTCCCGCGCTGGACTGCAGTGCTGGTCGCTGCAGGGCCGGGGCTCCGACATAGGCCGCGCTGGGATTCAGAATGCGGTGCAGGCCCAGGTCATGAGGCGTCCTGCGCCCGTCGATCTCGCCGCCGACCACCACATGGCCCTTCTCGATGCGCAGGATTTCCAGGGCCTCCAGTCCGTAGGCGCAGCCGCCGTGGTCTGTGCCCTGCGTGGCGATGGCTCGCCAGACCGGTACACTCTCGGACCCGGCGGCATAGATCTCAAAGGCCCGTTCCCCGGAATAACTGGCCGCCAGGATCAACACTGGCACCCCGGCGATCTCGGACCGCGCCACCGACATATGCCGGGGAATCTCCAAGCCCGGAGCTAAATCCGCTAACACAGCTTTGGCCTTGGGCCCGGCCACCGCGATACCAGCCCAATGCTCCTGCACATTGGCGATGGCCACCTTGAGACCCGGGCAAAGTACCTGGCGCACGTAGGCCAGATGATGGGCCATTTTGTCGGCCCCGCCAGTGGAACTGGTCAGCAGGTAGCGCTGTGGGCCGATCCGCCAGACCGTGCCGTCATCCATGACGATGCCGTCTTCGCGCAGCATGAAAGTGTAGCGCCCGCGACCCACCGCCAGCTTTGCCACCGTGGTGGCACAAACCCGCTCAAGGAACGCCGCCGCGTCTGGGCCCACCACCTCGAACTTACCGAGCGTCGAGACATCGACCCAGCCCACGTTAGTGCGCACGCTGCGTGCCTCGCGCATAGCCGCTGCATGCAGGCTTTCATCACCGACCGGATAGGCACGCGGCCGCATCCAATAGCCTGAAGGCAGCCAGATCGGCTTTTGCTCCACATGCAGATTATAAAGCGGCGGTCGTCGAATGACCGCTAGATGCTTGCTTGTCGCGTGCCCTGCCAATAGCCCGAGGGTCACCGGCGTGTAGGGTGGCCGGAAGGTGGTCAGGCCAACCTGCGGCACCGGTCGGCCCTCCAACTGCGCCAAACGCGCCAAGCCGACAATATTGCTGGTCTTGCCCTGGTCCGTCGCCATGCCCAGCGTCGTGTAGCGCTTCAGGTGCTCGACGGAGCGATAACCCTCCTGCCAGGCCAGATCGATATCGGCCATGGTCACATCGTTCTGGAAGTCGACGAAGGTATGCTTGGCATCAACACCCTCGGGAGGACTGAGCGCCGCTGCTGACGAGCGAACATCATCCTCCCCCGCCGCCGAACCCACCGTGACTTGGTTCTGGCGCGAGGTCTCGGGCGCGAAGGCTCCAGTATCCTCGTTCCAGCGTAATGTCCCGCCAGCTTGCATGTGTAAATGCGCCACCGGCGAAAACCCACCCGATACCGCCAGCAGATCGCAGTCCAGGCGGAAGTTTCGCCCACCGACCATTGATGTGATGCCAATCAAACCCGCACCGCTGCCATGAGCCTCCAAAACCTGTGCTTCAAATCGCACCGGAAACCGCGCCACGGCCGACCTGACGATCTCAGTTTGGCCCGCAAGGCGACTGTCTAAGATCGCCTCAATCTCGCATCCGGCGTCCGCTAGGGCGAAAGCCGTGCGATAGGCGTCGTCATTGCAGGTCGCGATCACCGCCTTGGAACCGGGTACTACCCCGAACCGGTTCACATAGGTCCGAACCGCCTGAGCCAGCATGACGCCGGGTCGGTCATTACCCGCAAAGGGTAGGGGTCGCTCAATAGCCCCAGTAGCCAGTACCACTCGCTTGGCCCGGACCCGCCAGAGACGCTGCGCGGCCTGCCTTTTTGCCGGTACCTGCCCAGGCTCCACTAACTTCTGAGCCAGGGTGAGGAGGTCGTGATCCCAATAGCCTATGGCCGTGGTCCGGGTCAGGATGCGCGCACCCCGCGCTGCTAGCGTCGCCAGGGTTTGGTCGATCCACCGTTGGGCAGGTTGGCCGTCGATGTCCACCATATCCCGCAACAGGCTGCCACCGACTATGCAATCTTGCTCCACCAGAATGACACGCTCGCCCGTGACTGAAGCGCTCAGAGCCGCTGCCAATCCTGCAGGCCCTGCTCCAACCACCAGCACTTCACAGAAAGCGGCGCAGTGCTCGTATGTGTCTGGATCAGGTTCCGTCGGCGGCCGCCCCAAGCCCGCAGCGCGCCGGATGAAGTGCTCGTAAAACTTCCATAGTCCGGGCTTGCCGAGGAACGCCTTGTAGTAAAAACCAGCCGGTAGAAACCGCCCCAACAGCCCGATCACAGCGCCCAGATCAAAGCCCAAGGACGGCCAGCGATTTTGACTCTGCGCGACCAGACCCTCGTAGATGAACAGGTCTGTGGCCCGCGTATTGGGCTCAAACCGTCCGCCGACGCCTACCCCCACCAGAGCATTGGGTTCTTCGACCCCGGCGCTCATCACCCCACGTGGGCGGTGATATTTGAAACTCCGCCCAAACAGCACCACGCCCTGTGCCAAGAGGGCCGAGGCCAGGGTATCGCCGGGATGTCCTTGATAGCTCCGCCCATCAAAGGTGAAGTTCATCGTCCTTGCCCGGTCGATCACCCCGCCCTGGCTCGTCCGCGACCCGCTCATGAACTACCGTCCAGTTGCTCGACCGCTGCGATCTCATGTGTCACCGTGTGGCGGTGGAGCTTCAGGAACACGCCACAGCCTGCCGAATGCCGCCACAGCTCCCACGACCAGCCCTTCAGGTTGTCGCGTTCGTAGAGCGGCATCACCGCCTCTTGCAGCGTAGCGTTTAGAGGCAGCATCGAGTCCACCGCCCGATCAAACTCGAACTCAGCCTGGGCGCGGGGGCCGCAATGGGGACAAGCGATCAACAGCATCTAACGGTCCCGCGCCTTAGGCCCAGCCCCGGTCTCATCCACCGTCGCGCCGCGCGCGAAGCGGTCCAACGCAAAGGGCTTGGCAATCGGATGGGCCTCACCGGTGGCCAAGTGATCTGCGAACAACCAGCCTGAACCCGGCGTGGCCTTGAACCCGCCATAACACCACCCCCCGCTGAGATAGAGGCCCTCGACCGGAGTCTCATCTAGGATCGGTGCCCCGTCAAAGCTCATATCGGTGGTCCCGGCCCAGGACCTAAGCATCCGCAGCTTCGAAAGCGCAGGAACCAGGGCGATGGCTTCCCCGGCCACCTGTTCCAGCCGCATCGGTACGCCGCGCTGTGAATAGGTTGGGTACTGATCGGGGTCTCCGCCCAGCACCACCTCACCCTTGTCGGACTGGCTGATATAGCAATGTACCGACTGCGACATGATCACCGTGTCGATCAACGGCTTGATGGGTTCGGTGACGAAGGCCTGCAAGAGCTGGCTCTCCACCGGCAGCTTCACACCAGCCAACCCAGCCACCTGCCCGCTATGACCGGCCACACAGATACCCACGCGGTCAGCTGAAATAGGACCCCGCGTCGTCTCCACGCCCTCCACCTTGCCTCCGCGCAGGGAGAACCCTGTCACCTCGCAGTTCTGAATGATGTCGACGCCTAGTGCATCGCCCGCCCGCGCATAGCCCCAGGCCACCGCATCATGTCGCGCCGTGCCACCACGGGGTTGGTTCAAGCCCCCATG
>JANLPX010000357.1:0-3657 GCA_031367485.1 Alphaproteobacteria bacterium
CAATCTCGTAACCGGCAGCCTCGGCGACCGGGTCAAGCAGCTCCACGAGCTTTACGTCTTCGGCGGTTTTCCCGCGGATCAAGTTCGTAGCCCTCCGGCCAACAAAAAAGCGGCTGGGCCGAAGCCCGCCGCTCGTATGCGCTATCCAACGCAACGGACGATGTGAGGGCCTTATAGCGAGACAAAAGGCGCTTGTCACGAGGTGAGATCGTCGTCGAACCCCGTCTTGACTCTCCACGCCTGGAGTCTCTTGGTGCCCAGTGCATCAACAACACAATTCAACGGGAGTATTACATGGGCCTTCTTGATAGCATCCTGGGCGCGGCCGGTGGCGGCAACGGTCCCCTCTCAGCCATCACAGACATGCTTGGCGCGCATGAGGGCGGATTGGGCGGATTGGTCGGCGCTTTCGAAAAGGGCGGCTTGGGCGAAATTGCCAGATCCTGGGTATCGACAGGCGGCAACTTGCCGATTTCAGCCGAACAGATTCAAAGCATTCTTGGACACGGTCCGCTGGCTGACCTAGCTCAGAAGATGGGCATAGACCCTGCACAAGCCGCGACCCAATTGTCGCAACTCTTGCCCCAAGTCATCGATAAGCTGACCCCGAATGGCGATGTTTCTTCTGGCGGGTTAGGTGGGCTGGCTGACATCCTGGGTAAACTAAAGGGCTGATTTGTACTGGCTTTGACGCAAGCCTTTTCGGGAGGCCTGCGTCACAGCAACCAATAGACTTTCCCTCGAGCCAACATTGGTTCAAAAGCCGCGTTCAAGTTCCCCTAAGCAGCAAAGCGGCCATCTCCCCATGGACCTTTCAAAAATCCCGGTAGGTGTGAACCCGCCTTACGACGTCAACGCCCTTATTGAGATTCCTCAAGGCGGCGAGCCCGTGAAGTACGAGTTGGATAAAGAGTCCGGCGCGATGTTCGTGGACCGTTTTCTCCATACGGCCATGTTCTATCCAGGAAACTACGGCTTTATCCCCCATACCCTCTCAGGGGACGGCGATCCCATGGACATCCTCGTGGTGGGGCCAACACCTGTGGTTCCAGGCGCAATCATTCGCGCGCGCCCCATTGGCTGCCTGATGATGAATGATGAGGCCGGCGCCGATGAGAAGGTCTTGGCGGTCCCTGTCGATCAACTCCATCCCTTCTATGCGGGGGTGGATTCCTGGCGGGCTCTGCCATCAATTCTCACCGAACAAATCGCCCACTTCTTCCAGCATTACAAAGATCTCGAACGCGGCAAGTCAGTTGAGATCGTGCGCTGGGCTGATCCAGAGGAAACCGGTGAGATTATCCGCCAAGCGATTGAACGCCACGCCAGCCAGGGAAAAACCTAGAGTCTGACGAAATCCAGAAAGATGGGCGCGCAATCTCCCAGCCGCTTTTCTTCATAGCGTGTCGTGATGTGGTCACCGGGCGGATCGGTCCAATCGACAGATCGCCGGGCAGGCCAGTCGAACAGTTTGCAGCCAAGTACCCGCTCAAGCGTCCAATCGGCATAGTCTGCCCAGTCAGTGGCAAAGCGCAGCCTTCCGCCCGGCTTCAACAAGCGGGCAATCGCCGTCACCATCTCGGTCGTCAGCAGGCGGCGTTTCTGATGCCTCGCCTTTGGCCAGGGATCAGGAAACAGGATGAACACCCTATCCAGGCATCCGTCCGGCAGATGCGAAATCATGTCTCGCACATCACCGTCATGCAGTCGGACATTGGTCAAACCGGCTTCATCGATATGGCGCAGCGCGCTCGCAACCCCATTCTGGAAGGGCTCTGCACCCAGGGTCAAGACATCTGTTCGTTGCTGAGCCTGGCCGACCATATGCTCCCCACCACCAAACCCGATCTCCAGCCAAACCTCAGCAGCGCCGGGCATTAAAATCATAGGATCAAATGCCGTTTGCGGCACGCGCAGCTTTGGCAATAGGCTGTCCATCAAGGCCGCTTGGCGTGGCTTGATAGGTCGTGACTTGATCCGACCGAAGGAACGAAGAGGAGGGTGGGCGACCATCCCGCGCCCCTCTAACGGTCGCGCGGGCTCTAGGCCAGACCTTTGAGCTGATCCACCAAGTCGGTTTTCTCCCAGGAGAAGCCGCCCTGATTGTCCGGTTGGCGACCGAAGTGCCCATAGGCGGCCGTGCGCGCATAGATCGGCCGGTTCAGCTGCAGGTGCTCGCGGATCGCGCGCGGCGTCGCGCCACCGATCAGCTGCGGCAGGGCCAGCTCAAGCATAGTCGGATCAACCTCGCCGGTTCCATGCAGGTCCACGTAGAAGCTTAGCGGCTGCGCAACACCGATCGCATAGCTGATTTGGATCGTGCACTTCCGCGCCAAGCCCGCGGCGACAACATTCTTGGCGAGGTAGCGGCAGGCATAGGCCGCCGAGCGGTCAACCTTGGTCGGGTCTTTGCCAGAAAACGCGCCGCCACCGTGAGGAGCCGCACCGCCATAGGTGTCAACAATGATCTTACGGCCGGTTAAGCCGGCATCGCCGTCGGGCCCGCCGATTTCGAATTTGCCCGTAGGGTTCACATGCCATTTCGTCTTCTTGGTGATCAGACCCGCAGGAAATACGCTTTCCACATACGGTTGGATCAGCGCCTTGATGCGCTTGGGGTTGGCTGATTGCAGACCGATACGTTTCTTGTGCTGGGTCGAGACCACGATTTGCAGCACTTCGACCGGCCTGCCGTCTTGATAGAGGAGTGTCACCTGGCTCTTGGCGTCAGGCTCCAACACCGGGCATTCACCTGAGTGACGCACCTCGGCCAGACGGCGCAATATGTCGTGCGAATACTGCAGCGTCGCCGGCATAAGAGCGGGCGTCTCGTCGCAGGCATAGCCGAACATGATGCCCTGATCACCGGCACCCTCGTCTTTGTTATCTGAAGAGTCGACGCCCTGGGCAATGTGGGCTGACTGGGGGTGCAAATGGCAGGCATACTTCGCTTTCTGCCAATGAAAACCCTTCTGCTCATAGCCAATCTCTTTGATGGCAGCGCGCACCTTCGGCTCCAGGGATCCAACGATATCCCTGGTCATTTTCTTGTTTTCAGCCGGTGATCCGCCTGGTTTGCCGGCACGAACCTCTCCGGCCAGCACGATACGGTTTGTGGTGACCAAGGTCTCGCAGGCAACCCGCGCCTCAGGCTCCACCGAGAGGAATGCGTCGACGACGGTATCTGAAATCCGATCAGCGACCTTGTCGGGGTGGCCTTCAGAGACACTCTCGCTGGTGAAGATGTAGGTGGAACGGCTCAAGAGGGAACTCCGGAACAGGCGCAAACTTAAAGGTTCGCGGAAGGCTGAGGTGATTGCGCCGAAACCTATAAAGAAATCCTTATATCCCGCAAGCTGTGCTGTAAATCATCCGAGTTTGAGCGAATGCCTAGGTGCCCACAACGCAACGAGACCGGCCCCCAACAGCATTAGCGAGAAGGCCACCTCGCCATGTCGTGAATAGGGCGTTGCCGCCAATGCCTGCGGGAGTCGGGCGTCCAATATGCCTTCCCCGCCAAGTCCGATTTTTTGCTGCACCCGCCCATAGGCGTCGATCATCGCGGTGACCCCAGTGGGCGTTGCCCGCGCGACAGGCAGCCCATCCTCGATGGCGCGATATCCGGCAATATTGAGATGCTGCCACGGTCCACTGGTC
>JANLPX010000399.1:0-6433 GCA_031367485.1 Alphaproteobacteria bacterium
AAAGAGCGCCTCAGCTTGATCTATGCCCTGAACAGCTCGGCGGCAAAAATCGCGGCGGCCTTTTCCATCGGTCTTACCTACCCCCTACTGGCCCAACTCGGTTTCGTGGCCACGGAAGGCTTCAGGAATTCGCCGGAGGCCATCGAGCGCCTAAAGTGGGTCTATATCGCCGGCCCGATATTCTTCGTGATGCTCGGCGGGGCCTGCGTCATCGGGTGGAAGCTCGACGAAGCCCGTCATTCAGAAATCCGCAAAGAATTAGAGCGACGCGACGCCGCCGAAGACGCCGCCTTCGATCAAGCCCCGATATTGGAAAGCATCACCTCAGAGCCCGCCAATGTAGTCGTAGATCGCGCCTGACCCTGCGTCACAGTTTTCTAGCCGCGCGATCCGTGACAGCGTGGAAATGGGATCAGTCCGCAGGTGATCGATCCGTAGGGAACTCAAATGAGCGGCATCATTCTTCACCACTACGACGCGTCTCCTTTCTCCGAGAAGGTCCGCGTCATGTTGGGCCTGAAGGACCTCGCCTGGTCCTCGGTCCTGACGCCTAACATGATGCCCAAGCCCGACCTGGTGCCCCTAACCGGTGGCTATCGTCGCGCGCCAGTTATGCAGATCGGGGCCGACATCTATTGTGACAGCCAATTGATCCTCGCCGAGATTGAGCGCCGAGCGCCGATGCCGCAGACCGCCCAGGGTTTAGGTTGGGCGGTGAACCTCTGGGCTGACAAGCTATTCTTCCAGACCACCGTGCCGGTCATCTTCGCCGAGATCGGCCACATGACCCCCAAGGCGTTCTTTGAGGATCGCGAAAAGATGTCGGGTCGGCCGTTCGACATCGACGCCATGAACAAGGCCGCCCCAGCGATGAAGGGCCAATGGCGCGGCCATGCAGCCTGGATCGAGCAGGGCCTGGCCAACTCGCCCTACCTGACCGGCAAAGCTCCCGGCCTAGTGGACATCGCGGCCTATATGAACATCTGGTGGCTAGGCGGTGCGCTTCGCGAAACCTACGCCAAGCTTACTGAAGGCTTTGTCCACCTGCCGGCCTGGCGGGCGCGGATGAAAGATATTGGCCACGGCTCCCGCACCGAGATCACCGGCCAAGCGGCCCTCGACATCGCCCGCGACAGCGAGCCCGGCTTGGCACCGAGCCATGATGCCCATGATAGCTTGGGTCTAGAGCCCGGCGCGCCGATCGTAGTGATGGCCGACGACTACGGCCGCGACCTGATCACTGGAACTCTCGTTGCCGCCAATCCAGAGCGAATCGTACTGGCCCGTGACGTCCCCGATCTCGGTCGCCTCAACCTACATTTCCCACGGACCGGCTACATCGCCGTGTCTGCGGTCTGAGCCCTAAGGAGATACCCATGGAAGATCGTATTCAGGTCACGATCACCGACGGCGTGGCAGACGTCCGTATGGTGCGGGTCGATAAGATGAACGCTCTCGACGACGCCATGTTTCAGGCTTTGATCGATACCGGTGAGCGGCTGAAGACCGAGCCCGGCGTGCGTGCCATCGTCCTGTCAGGCGACGGTCGCGGCTTCTGTGCCGGTCTGGACATGGGCAATTTCGCCAAGATGGCTGAAGGCCCCCGCACGGCTAGCGCTGGCGATGTGTTGCTGACCCCCAAGCGAACGCAAGGCGGCTCAAACCGGGCTCAACACGCCGTGATGGTCTGGCGTGAGCAGACCGTCCCAGTCATTGCAGCAATCCACGGCGTTGCTCTGGGAGGCGGGTTCCAACTTGCACTTGGGGCCGACATGCGGTTCGTCACCCCCGACGCCAAGATGGCCGTACTAGAAATCAAGTGGGGTCTCATCCCGGATATGGCTGGTTTGGTTCTAATGAAGCGGCTGGTACGCGACGATGTCGCCCGCGAACTGACCTACACCGGAAGGGTCTTCACCGGGGAAGAAGCCTTCAAGCTCGGGTTCGCCACCCGGGTCTGCGCAGACCCTCGCGCCGAAGCTCTGGCCCTGGCCGCAGAGATCGCCTCCAAAAACCCCGCCGCCATCCGCGCTGGTAAGCGGCTGCTCGACATGGCTCATGATGCCGACCAGCACGCCATCCTAAAGCTCGAGAGCAAAGAACAGGGAGCCCTAATCGGCTCGCCAAATCAGATCGAGGCCGTCATGTCCAACATGCAAAAGCGCCAATCCGTCTACACCGACTAAGCATGATCACGCTCTATCACTGCGCCGATGCCAGATCGTTTCGCGCGCTCTGGGCGCTTGAGGAACTGGGCCTGTCCTATGAACTCAAGCTCCTGCCGTTCCCACCTCGTGTGTTGGCGCGGGAGTATCTGAAGGAGAACCCGCTGGGCACCATCCCACTATTGGTGGACGGCGAGACTCGGATGACGGAGTCCGCCGCCATCGTACAGTATCTGGCCACCCGCGACGGTCCCTCTGCGCTGTCTGTCGAACCTGCAGACCCGGCCTATGGCGCTTGGCTAAACGGCCTGCATTACGGCGAAGCGACGCTCACCTTCCCTCAAACCTTGGTGCTGCGCTACACGCGGTTGGAACCCAAGGAGCGCCGCAACCCCCAGGTGGCCGAGGATTATGGCAAGTGGTTCCTGGCGCGGCTGCGCGGTCTTGAGGCCAAGCTGACCCAATCGGATTGGTATTGTGCTGACCGTTTCACCGGAGCCGATATTTCGGTGGGCTATTCGCTTTTGTTGGCTACCACACTCAATCTGGACGGCGGCTTTAGTCCAGCGATTGCTGCCTATTGGGCGCGCTTGCAGGCCCGAGCGGGGTTCCAGAAGGCCAAGCTTTCCCAAGCCTCAGAGACTACACCGGGCTGGCAGTCCTAACCAGACCATAGGAAAGCTATCCGGGTTGTCCCTTGGCGCAGGCGCCTATAGGTTGGCGCACTTCCCATTGGCTGTCTGAAGGACCCGCCGCCCCCCATGAGCGACGCTGAAAAACGCACCTTCACCGATGAAGAGGCCCTGCATTTCCACAAGTACCCAACGCCTGGGAAAATCGCCATCGTGGCCACCAAGCCGATGGCGACCCAGCGCGACCTCTCGCTCGCCTATTCGCCGGGCGTGGCCGTGCCGGTTCTGAAGATCGCCGAAGATCCGGAAGCCGCCTATGACTACACATCCAAGGGCAACCTGGTGGCGGTGATCTCTAACGGCACAGCAATTCTGGGACTCGGCAATCTGGGAGCCCTGGCTTCAAAGCCCGTCATGGAGGGCAAGAGCGTGCTGTTCAAACGCTTTGCTGACGTGGATTCCATCGACATCGAAGTTTCGGCCACCGATCCTGACGAAATCATCACGGTGATCAAAAATATCGGCGTCACCTTCGGCGGCATCAATCTGGAAGATATCAAGAGTCCCGAATGCTTCCGTATAGAGACCGAGCTGCAAGAGCTGCTCGACATTCCAGTGTTTCACGATGACCAGCACGGCACGGCAATCATCTCTGCGGCTGGCCTGATCAATGCCTGCGCCATCACCGGCCGCGAGCTTAAGGACGTCAAGATTGTTCTCTGCGGTGCTGGTGCCGCCGGCATCGCCTCGCTGGAGCTGATGAAGGCCATGGGTGTGGCCCACAGCAATTGCATCGCCGTGGACAATACCGGCGTGATCTATCGTGGTCGGTCTGAGGGCATGAACCAGTGGAAGTCGGCCCATGCCGTTGATACCGACAAGCGCACCTTGGCTGAGGCCATGGTCGGGGCTGACGTGTTCCTGGGCCTGTCGGTTAAGGGCGCTCTGACCCAAGACATGGTCAAGTCGATGGCCCCCAATCCGCTGATTTTCGCCATGGCCAATCCGGACCCTGAGATCACGCCTGAGGAAGTTCATGCCGTCCGCCCAGATGCCATCGTCGGCACCGGGCGGTCTGACTATCCCAATCAGGTCAATAACGTGCTGGGCTTCCCCTACATCTTCCGCGGAGCGTTGGATGTGCGCGCCCGTCGCGTGAACTTGGAAATGAAGATCGCTTGTGCCAACGCCCTGGCGCAACTCGCCCGCGAAGATGTGCCCGACGAGGTCGCGGCCGCCTATCACGGGGTGCAGCTGAAATTCGGTCCCGAATACATTATCCCCAGCCCCTTCGACCCCCGGCTGATGTCCTATATCCCGCCCTTCGTCGCCCAGGCGGCTATGGATACCGGTGTGGCGCGCAAGCCCATTCCGGATATGGATGCCTACCGTGCCTCGCTCGCTCAGCGCCTCGACCCGACGGCGGGTTTCCTACAGAAATTGCAAGGCGCGGTGCTGAAGGGTCCGAAAAAACGCATCGTGTTTGCGGAGGGCGAAGAGCCCAGCGTCATCCGCGCCGCCTATGCGTTTGAGAACGCCGGATTGGGCCACGCTTTGCTGGTCGGTCGCGAAGATCTGGTTCGCCAGAACATGGTGATCGCGGGCCTCGACCCCGCCGAGACTACTCTGGAAATCATCAATGCCCGGATGTCGGATCATAATCCTCAATTCGTGGACTTCCTCTACGCGCGGCTGGCGCGACAGGGTTTCCTGCGTCGCGATGTTCAGCGTCTGATCAACCAGGATCGAAATTCCTTTGCCGCCTCGATGCTGGCTCTTGGCCATGCCGACGGCATGGTGACGGGCGTTACCCGGTCCTATGATCAGGTGCTGGAGGAAGTCCTGCACGTCATAGATCCAGCCCCGGATGGCCGATTGATGGGCATGAGCGTTTTGCTGGCCAAGAGCCACACCCTGTTCATTGCCGACACCAATATCACTGAGATGCCGGAGGCCGATGAGCTGGTGGAAATTGCCATGCAAGCCGCCCGCGCGGTCAAGGTGCTGGGTTACACGCCGCGCCTAGCCTTTATGTCCTACTCCACCTTCGGCAACCCCATGGGCCTGCGCTCTGAAAAGGTCCGCGAGGCAGTCGCCATGCTCGACGACATGGACGATATCGACTTTGAATATGAGGGCGAGATGCCGCCCGAGGTGGCGCTCGATCCTGAACGCCGCGCCAGCTACCCGTTCATGCGCCTGACCGGCCCGGCCAATGTGCTGATCATGCCCGCCATCCATTCGGCGGCGATTTCCACCCAGTTGGTTCAGGCCTTGGGCGCCGCCACGGTCATTGGCCCAATCCTGCTGGGTCTGCAAAAGTCCGTCCAGATTGCGCCTCTATCGGCCTCGGTGTCCAAGATCTTGCAAATGGCCACCTTGGCCGCCTTCGAACAAGACGTGTCGGAGGCTCAACTTTGATCCTGGGCTCAACCCTGAACTAACGGATCGCGCGCCAGATTGAGGGCCGGGCGATCCGTCGTCCCTTTCTCAAAATCTGGAACCCCGCGCGTGACCACTCTCAGTATCGGCATCGATTTCGGCACCACCAATACCGTTGTCGCTCTGGCTGGCGCGGACGGTCCGGCCATGTTGGCGCGGTTCCCAGCCCCAGAGGGCGACATCTTCGCCTTCCGCTCGGCACTATCGTTCAACGCGCCCGCCGACCGGCCCCGTGACCGAACGGTAGAGGCTGGCCCCTGGGCTATCGAAGCCTATGTCGAGGACCCCCTGGAAACCCGGTTCATCCAATCCTTCAAAAGCTTTGCAGCCTCAGCCAGCTTCACCGAAACCCAGATCCTGGGCCGCCGCTATCTGTTCGAAGACATGCTCTCGGCCTTTCTGCTTAAGCTACGCGATCACGCGGGATCGACCCTGGCTGAGTTGCCTAAGCGGGTGATCGTTGGTCGACCTGTCACCTTTGCCGGCGCAGCTCCCGATGAAGACCTCGCTCTCTCGCGGTATGAAACCGCCTTTGCGCGTCTGGGCTTTACCGAAATCCTCTATGCCTATGAGCCAGTCGGCGCAGCCTTCTTCTTCGCGCGCGACCTCACCGAAGACGCCACTGTGCTAGTGGGCGATTTCGGCGGCGGTACCAGCGACTTCTCGATCATCCGCTTCACCCGCGATAACGGGGAAATAGAGTCTACGCCGCTGGGCCGCTCCGGTGTTGGAGTTGCGGGTGACGCTTTTGACTACCGGATCATCGACAATCTGGTGTCTCCGGCCCTCGGCAAGGGCTCGACCTATTCGACCTTCGGTAAAACCCTGCCCATACCCAATCGCTACTATTCGGCCTTCGCCCGTTGGGACCAACTGGCCCTGATGCGCGCCAGCCGCGACATGCGAGAGATCCGAAAACTCGTCCGCGAAGCCGACGAACCCGACAAAATCAAGCGGTTGGTTGAGACCTTAGACGAGAACTATGGCTATCAACTCTATCGTTCAGTCAGTCGTCTTAAGGAGGCCCTATCGATAGACGAGATCGCCACCTTCCACTTTGCAGCCGGCAGCATTGTGCTCGACCGGCAAGTTCAGCGTTCAGAGTTCGAAACCTGGATCGCACCTGAATTAGCCCGCATCGAAACTGCCGTAGACGCCGCATTAGCTGATGCCGATCTGACCCCCGACGATATC
>JANLPX010000442.1:0-3458 GCA_031367485.1 Alphaproteobacteria bacterium
GCCGCTGATCCTGCTGCATGGCGGGCGCGATCATTGCCGCAACTGGGACTGGGTGGCGCAGGATTTGCGCCGTGATTACCACATCATTGCGCCCGATATTCGCGGGCATGGGGACAGTGCCTATAGCCCCAGCGGCGACTATTCGATGTCAGCCTTTGTCTATGACCTGGCGCAGCTGATCCATCAGCAGAAGCTGGCACCGGTGCGGATCGTGGCGCACTCGATGGGCGGGGCGATTGCGCTGCGCTATGCCGGGGCGTTTCCGGAGACGGTCAGCAAGCTGGTGGCCTTTGAGGGGCTGGGGCCGTCGCCGAAGATGATCGCTGAGCGGGCCAACCGGTCACCGGTGGAGCGGATCAGGCATTGGGTCAGCGAGACCCGTGCCTTGGCCGGTCGCACGCCCAAACGCTACGCTTCTATCGAAGAGGCGCTGACCCGGATGCAGGGCGAGAACAAGCACCTGACGCCGGAGCAGGCGCGGTATCTGACCGTGCACGGGGTGAGCCAGAACGAGGACGGCACCTATAGCTGGAAGTTCGACAACTATGCCCGCTCGTTCTCGCCGGTGGATTTCAGTCAGGCCGAGCAACAGCAACTGTGGGCCAATATCAGCTGTCCGATCTTGTTGGTGAACGGCAAGGAGAGCTGGGCGTCTAACCCGGAGCGCGATGGCCGGATGGACCATTTCCAGAATGCGAAACTGGTCGAGTTCGAGAAAGCCGGCCATTGGGTCCACCACGACCGGCTGGACGCCTTCCTCGCCGAGGTGCGAGCGTTCCTTTAAGCTCCGGCTTCCCGAACTCGTAGTGCCTCGCGGTCTGCACTGAAGCGTCGGGCCGCGATGAAGAAGGCGGGGATCGCGATCATTGAGGCCACAGTCATGATCAGCATCATGTCGGTGATCGGGCGCGGATCGCCTGCCTTGGCGAAGGCATCAACCATGAAGCCGCCGATGGTGGTGGCTGTGCCGATGCCCACCACATTGACGCCCAGGATGAACATCGCCACAGCCGTGGCGCGGATCCTTTGCGGGACCAGCTCCTGCACCGTCGCATAGGCGCCGCCATACATGGCCGCGAGCTGGAAGATGCCGGTGCCGATGCCCAGCCAGAACATCAGACCGGCATGGTCGGTCATGCGGTAGAGGAAGTTGATCGGCGCGCAGACCAGCAGCACCAGCATGATGAACATCGGGCGTCCCTGGCCGGTTTTCTTCAGCCACCAATCGCCGGCGAGGCCGCCCAGGATGTTCCCCGCGACCCCGACGGTGGCATACATCAGAGCGATCTTGAGGAAGAGCGGACCGGTATCGAGGTGCAGCTCCTCCTTCCACCACAGGGTATCGAAGCTGGCCGCGCCGACGCCGATGTGGACGCCGATGCCGCCGATCATGGTGGCCAATAGGGCCGGAGAGCGCTTCATGGCGCCGAGCATTTCGGGCATCAGGGCCAGCATGGCCTTGATGGCGTCCATCGGCTTCTTGCCGGTGCTGGCAGTGACGCCGCGTGGCTCTCTTAGGGTGATGAGGATCAGCGACAGACAGACCCCGACGGCACCAATGATCAGGAAGCAATTGCGCCACCCTATGGTCGGGCCAAATAAGGCCGCCACAAAGAAGGCTAGGCCAGAGCCCAAGGGCACGCCTGCATAATAGGCCCCAGACGCAAACCCCAGACGCCGGGCAGGAAAGCGGTCTGCGAGCATGGAGAGCGCCGTGGGGGTGAGCGTCGACTCCCCGACCCCGATAAAGATACGCGGTAAGGCCAAGGTCGCAAAACTGTGCGCCAGACCCGAGGCCGCGGTGAGCAAACTCCACAGCCCCACACCAAAGGCGGCGAACCGGGGCCGGTGGACGGCGTCGGCGATCAAACCCATGAAGGGGCTTAGCAGGCCATAGAGCAGCACGAACATGATGCCGGTGAGCAGGCCAAACTGGCCATTGCTGAGATGCAGCTCAGCCTTGATGTCATTGGCGAAGGTCGGCAGCAGCTGACGATCCAGGATGTTGAGGACATTGAGCACGATCATGAAGGCCAAGAACCCGTAGGTCCGCGCACCAACGACGGGTTCGTGACCCGTCGCGGAGGTTGGTGTGGTCGCCATGTGTTTCCGCCCTTTTATCGTTGGGGGCAGGAGAGGGCAGATAGAGGGGGTTGTCTAGGGTGAGGTAGGGATGGGGGTTAGGCCTTAGCGTAACTCAACCACAGTGTCGTAGAGTCCGTAGTGCGTCAGCCCCTTGTGGCTCTCAATCCCTGCATAGCGCAGCGAGGCATCTTCGTAGCGGCGGAATGCGAAAACCGCCTGGTTCATTCGTTCGGTGTTGAAGACCTTCAGGCGCACCAGAAGGTGGAAATCCTCGACCGTCAGTCCGGTCACGGTCAAAAACAGCTCGGGCTCCAGCTTGGTGATCACGTCCTGGAGCGCGTTTTCGCGGAAATCTGTGAGATACATGAACGCCGGAATGCGCGTCGCAAACTTGATCAGCTTTTCCTGAACCAGCTTGCGCTTGGATTTATACTCCTTCTCCTCGTCGCTCAGCTCTTTCTTCTCGACCTTCGTCAGCTCGCGGTCTTTTGCCTTGTTCTTGAGGTCTTTGACCTTTTCGCTCTTGTTGATGATCGTCTCGATCACGTTATCGCCAAGTGCGCGCCAGCCCTCGATCCGCCCGACCGCCGCCATCGCTTCTTCGCTGTCGAGCACGCGGCGCAGAGTGTCATTATCCACATTCACTAGCAGTGCGCTCTCCCATTTGCGCGCCAAGAGTGTGCCGGTAGTTCCTGCCATGGCGTAGTCCAGGACGCTGCCTACATCGAGCTGATGCATATTCGCGCCGTCATAGGCGAGCACCGGCAGAAACGAGATCAGGTCCGCGACCGCCTTTTCCGGGTTCGGCTCGCCCGGCGACAGCCCGATCCCATATTCGGACAGCTGTCGCAGCGCTCGGGTTGGTGCGAAATCAAACACGAAGCTGACGGGCTTCAGCACCTCCTCCGCATTGGGATTGTCGCCTTCGGGATTCTTGATTGACCACGGCGACTGCACACGGAACGCGGCTTGAAAGTAGGTTTCCGGCGACTTCAAATTGCGCAGCATCAGGATTGACGACCATTGCGGCACCGTCACCCCGGTGGTTAGCTTGCCGCAGGACAGGGTGATCGTCTTGGTATCAAAGCCGCCGCCTATGGCGTCGCGCGCCGGCGGGAGAGCTTCGAGGCCAATTCCCGCGCCGACCCCAGCTGCCACGATCACCCTATAGTCATGCCAAAAGATATTCTGCTTTTCTTCCAGCAGATTGGCCATTGCCTGACATGCCGCCACGTTGGGCAAGAACCAGAAGGCGTGCTGGAGATAAGGCAGTAGGCGCACGTCCGAATATGGGAAGGGCGGGCGTGTGCCGGTCTTGAGCGCCTCGACCGTCTGAGGCGCGTATGAACCACGAATGATGCTCAGCCACTTCT
>JANLPX010000448.1:0-5615 GCA_031367485.1 Alphaproteobacteria bacterium
CCTTGAAATCGGCTGGCTGTCGGCCTGAAATACTCCGACGGCCTTAGCAAACCGGTCCCGACAATTGCCACTGGCTTGGCCCTGGCCGCCTCCATGGGGCTTCTAGCTTGGTCAGTAAAGACCTTGCCGCTCGGAACGGCCTACACGGTTTGGACAGGGATTGGAGCCATTGGGACAGTCGTCCTGGGCGTGGTCCTGTTCAAGGAGCCTGCAAGTTTGGCCCGGTTAGCTTGCATCGGCCTGATCCTAGCCGGGATCGTCGGGTTGCGGCTTATTGAGCCGAACCAGGCTTAACCTGGGTCAGGCATCCTCGGTTAGAGTCTCCAGCCAGCCTGAGACAGCATCAGTCCCATCCTGCCAACCCGCCTCTGCCGGCAACCAATGGCTCATGCCAGGTAGCTCGTGATATCCAGCACCCAGGCGGGTGGCGATCATTCGGGCGGTGCTGGGGGGATGGACGACATCGCGCTGCCCAACGATCACAAGACTAGGCGCTACCTCTGGCCCCGGACCCAGGCTGGTGGTCATGAACGGGTCCAGCCACCAATTAAGTGTCTGCCACAGGGCCAGCCCGCTTTCGGGCCGTAACCGCCCGACGACCGCTTCCTGCTCGGCGGACTCCATACGATCCAAGCTATAGGTCCGCATCAGCGTCCGGTCAGGATGCACCGGCTGCATCCAGAACGGCCCAAGTGCATGAAGGCCAAAGGCCGTGGCGGCCTCTTCGACCGACGAGCTGGTCACTCCCCAGGGCGGCGAGGGAGCCAACAGAACCAAGGCCCTGACGCGCGCGCGCCGCGCCGCCAGTTGTGCCACCAACCCACCCATGGAATGCCCGACCAGGATAGGGGGTTCGTCTAGCTCACTGCACAGTGCGGCGATGTCGCGCACATAGTCGGTCATCGAGACGCCGGTCACAGCAAGGGGGCCATCATCGGTGCCATGTCCCCGCAGATCAGGCGTCAGGACGGTGTGGCCCTGATCCTCAAAGGGTTTCCTGAACTGGTCAAATGCCCAGCCGCCACAGAAAGCGCCGTGCACCATCACAATCGGCGCTCTTTTCGTTGTCATGGCTTCTTATTGCAGGATCGATGGAACTTGGCGACCAACGCTTCAACCCGGACTCTGAATCAGATCCAGGAAGGCTGCGACCACCGCCTCATAGGTCGGCCGTTTGAACGGGACGACCAGATCAGGAGCTTCTGTCAGCATACCCCAGCGCCACGCATCGAACTCTGGCTCCTCGTGGGCAAATAGGTCAATTTCGGCATCGTCGCCTTCGAACAGCAGGGCAAACCAGACCTGCTTTTGGCCAATCCAACCCTTGGCGACCTTGGCCCCGCTATGTTCTGGCGGGAAAGCATAGCTGAGCCACCCCTCAGTCCGGGCCAAGATGCGGGCTGACCGAACGCCGGTTTCCTCCGCTAATTCGCGCAAAGCTGCCGCCTCTAGGTCCTCGCCCTCATCGACCCCGCCCTGAGGAAACTGCCAATTGAAATCGCCAGACACCCCGGCGCGCCGCCCAAGCCATACCCTACCGTCTGGGTGGAACAGCACGACCCCCACATTCGGGCGGTAGGCCGCTAGGTCGCTCATCGGCGTTGAGCAAGCGCCGATGCCGGAGCTAGTTGATAGCCGCGGGACTCCACCGCTGCGGTCCATGACGCGACCTGATTTAGGGTCACGGGATAGGCAAAGCCAGACCCCAGGGCCTGACCGTGTTGCAGCGCGCCAGCCTCCAGAGCCAAGAGCTGCTGGTCGATGGCCTCACCGGAAAGCTGATCATCAATGATCCGGTCGGCTGAAGCGCGCGGCAGCCCCCCACCGCGCTTGGCCGCCGATCCGTCATCCAGGAACGCCAACCCGCGCCCGCGCAACGCACCCGTCAGGGCTGACATCGCGGTGTCTGACGAAACAAACTTGGAGCCCAGATAGTTTGTCACACCAAAATAACCTGTGGCCCGGCTGAGCAGCCATTCCAACTTCTTGACCGTCTCGGGACCTTGAGCGTTGGCCATCAGCGTGTAGGGACCGGGATCATTGTCGGGATAGTCTACCGGTTCCATTGGGGCCTCCAGCAGCACCTCATGACCATTTGCCCTGGCCATATCGATCCATCCCTGCAAGCCTTCTGCATAGGGCACAAAAGATAGAGTCACTTGTGGTGGAAGCTGCTCGATCGCCTGCCGCGTGGATGTTGCATTTAGTCCAAGTCCGCCAATCACCAAGGCAATTTTTGGTCGGCCGTTTGAAGTGAAAGGTCGGGCATAGGCTTCAGCGGGCGTTCGTCCGTCGGCACCAATAATCGGCAACGGCCCTCCGGGGCCTTGCGCCGTCATCCCGGCAAACGGCGCTTGTGGTAGGGCTCCAGACTCCGAGAGGCCCTGGTCGCTTGGTACGGAAATGGTGGTCTGGTTGGCAAAGTCGACCGACGGTATCGGCGATTCTGAAAGCTCATAGATGCCTTCACTCAGGGTCGGGGGCCCTGAGCTCTCCGGGGCCAAGGCCTCGCGCCAACCTGGAGGACCAGCCATGGCCACAACTTTGGCCAAAGAGATCCGCACCTCGGGCGTCCCGGCTTTTGGATCACCGAGCATGGCGATCAATCCCAATCCGGTAGCCAGAAACAAGGCCGCAGCTGCCCCTGCGCTGAGATATGGATTACCGATCGCGCGCCCGACCAAAGCCTGCATGTCAAATGTGCGACTGGGTTCGACCGGGGTTGGGTTAAGAATCTTCTTGGAAAACATCGGGAGGCCTCCAAGCGGCAACCTCACCGATCATGGTTAATGAACGCCTTACTCGGCGCGCATCTGTCGTCTAATTCTAGCTATTTGGTCACTGCTGTGGGGGACTTTGGACCTACAACCTCCGCCAAGCGCGCAACCGGCTTGGGCAGTTTGGGCGTGGCTGCGACCGAACCGTATTTCAAGACATCCTTGGCCCTCTGCAGCTGGAAGTCGCCAGACTTCGTATTGTAGTCGGTCGGCGGTGCTTCAGCCGGTTCGTGTGCACCGACCCGGGTTTTGCCTTCCTCAGCATTCAACGCATTGTGGAACGAGGCTTCTGAGAATTGAAAAGCGCGATTGGCGATTGATTGGGCCTCTTCGCGAGTCTCAGCGACCTCAAGCGTTGGCACAATCCCGGTCTTTTGGATCGACCGGCCCGCCGGAGTGAAGTACCGCGCCGTAGTTAGCTTCAGGGCACCATCGGCACCGCCTCGCAAGGGGATAACCGTCTGGACCGATCCCTTGCCAAAGCTGGTCAAGCCCACCACTTCGGCGCGTTTCCGATCCTGCAGGGCACCGGCCACAATTTCTGACGCGGAGGCTGAGCCGGAATTGATCAGCACGACCATGGGCATACCCCCCGTCGCATCACCCGGCCGCGCGTTATAGCGTTCAATATCCCTCGGATCGCGACCCCTTTGTGAAACGATCTCTCCGCCTTCGAGGAAGAGATCTGAAATCCCCACAGCTTGATCAAGCAGACCGCCAGGATTGTTGCGCAGGTCCAGGATCAGACCCTTCATCGTAGGATTCTTGGCCTTCAGATCGGCAATCACGGCCCCGGCTTCGTCTGTCGTCTTCTCATTGAAGGCCGACACCCGCAGATAGCCGTAGTCGCCTTCCATGCGCCCGATGGCCGACTTGGTCTTGATCACCTCACGGATCAGTTTCACATCAAAGGCGTCGGTCTTTTCCCGGGCAATGGTCAGGGTGACGGGCTCACCGGGCTTGCCGCGCATCAGCTTGACCGCTTCGCTAACCGACAGGCCAATGACGCTATCGCCGTTCACGCCAGTAATGAAGTCACCGGCCTTGATACCGGCTCGAAAGGCAGGTGTGCCGTCCATGGGCGAGATTACCTTGACCACGCCGTCCTCGCCGGTGATTTCGATCCCAAGCCCACCATACTCCCCGCGTGATTGATCGCGCAGATCATCAAAGCCGTCTGGATTGAGATAGTTTGAGTGCGGATCGAGGGAAGTCAGCATGCCGTCAATGGCCGCCTCAATCAGCTTCTTATCATCAACTTCGGTCACATATTGCCGCTCGACCGTGTCCAACACATCGCCGAACAGCTCCAGCATGCGATAGGTCTTGGCATGCGGTTGTGCCGCGGCAATCGCCTGCTGGCTGAGATAGGCCATCGAGCCCGCGCCCAGCGCAAATGCCGAAATCCCAACGATCAGGTATTTTTTCATAGGACGACCCTAAAACTGTCTTGCGGCGAAATTTTGCCGTGCTCTAAACTAAACGCCAGGCTCAGGTCCCAGCCTTTAACCACCGACCCGGATCAACCGGTTCACCGCCTGCTCGCACCTCGAGATAGAGGCCCTGAGCTGGATCGGGCATGGTCCCGACCGCCGCGCCCACAGGTACGGTCTGGCCAGCGACCACGCTGGTTTTGTCCAGACCCGCTAACACCAAATGGTATCCGCCGGTCATTCTCAAGATCAAAATTACCCCCCAACCCTTAACGGGTCCCACATACTGAACCAGACCAGCTTGCGGGGCCGTGACAGGTGCCTTAGCAGCGGCTTTTATCGTTACGCCGTTGCTCAATCCGCCATTCGACAGGCTATCGCCAAACCGGTGCAGGATCGGACCCGGAGTCGGAGCTTGCAGGCCAGCTGGCGGCGTCAGAACGGCGGGCGGCGGTTCCAGACTGGGGCTGACTTGCACCTCCTCAGCCATGTTGCTTTCAGAACTGAAGGTCGCCTCATTGGCTGCGGCGACCAGGCGGCGCTGACGCGCGATTTCCTTGGCCTCCAAAGCGTAGGCTCTGGCCCGCGCCTGAAGATCTGGGGTTATAGCCTTGATCAGAATGGCGGCCCGCACCGCACGAGTGGCATCATCTGGGCTGATCAACAGGGCTGGCGGCGGATCACTTCGAAACCGCATCAAAACGGTGAGCAGGCGCGATAGCCGGTTGAGGTTATCGCCTTGCCTGACGTTGAGCGCCACTTCGCTGGCGTTTAGGCGCTGTAACTTATCAATGTCGGCTTGGGCCCAAGCCTGTACGGCAAAAATCAGTCCGGCCCCGATGAAGGCCAAGGCTCCGCCCAACATCCATTTTCTGCTGATTGCGGTCTCAGTCGCGATGATACGGGCCTCCCGCCAACAGGGTGACGGCGCGATAAATCTGTTCAGCCAGCATAACTCGCACCAAGGCATGGGGCCAAGTCTGTGGGCCAAATGCCAGTTTGCTATGAGCGGCACTCAATATCGAGGCATCCAGCCCGTCTGCGCCGCCGATCACGAACGCCAGGCGACGCTGCCCTTCGTCTCGCAGTTTGGCAATCTCGGCGGCAAACTCCCGCGACGATCTTGCGGGGCCATGCTCATCGCAAGCCACCACATGGGCATTGGCGAAATGCGGCGTCAGTGCCAGAGCCTCGGCGGCCTTGCCCGGCTTTTTAGCCTCGACCTCAATCACCTCAACGGGCCCTAAGCCTAGGGACCGCCCGCCCGCCGTTGCGCGCTCAGTGTATAGCTTGACCAATTCTGTTTCGGGTGAGCGCGCCAAGCGCCCGACCGTCAGGATCGTCAGTCTCAACTGAAGGCAATATGGGCGGAGGCGTCCACCGACCAGATCTTCTCAATATTGTA
>JANLPX010000471.1:0-9707 GCA_031367485.1 Alphaproteobacteria bacterium
ACCCTGGCCTTAGGAATAATGTCGGCGATAGTGGAGAATATGCTGACCGAGAAGCCCTGGTGCGCCGCGAGGGTCAAGCCCAGCAGCCCAACGGCCACCCAGAGATTGTGAGCATAGATCGCCAATGGCACAGGGGTTACCAACAGGGCGCAGACCAGCATCATGCCCTTACGCACTGTGTTAAGACTGTAGCCTCGGGCCATAAGACGCGAGGCGATCCACCCTGCACTGATCGAGCCAATCGCCGCCATGCCGTAGACCACGGCAAGCGGCGGGCCCAGCTGGGCGACGGTAAGGCCAAACACACGATGGAAAAAGTCAGGTGCCCAGAACAACAACAACCACCAAACCTGATCGGACATGGCCTTGGCACCGGCCAAGCCCCAGGTACGACGGTCGGAGAACATGGTCTTGAGATCCGCTAAGGTATTGCGCGGCTTTCCCGTCTCCGCGGTGTTGACGAAGGTCACGCCACGGGTGACCGCCAACCATAGGATCACCCAGATAAAGCCAATGGCCCCAACCAGCACATAGGATCCTCGCCAACCTATCGTCGCGGCCAGAGCCGGAAGGATCAGGGGCGTGATAATCGCGCCCACATTCCCAGCTCCGTTCGAAATGCCGAACGCCACCGAGCGCATCTTGGCCGAAAATACTGAGCCGATGGTCTTGACGAAGGAGGGGGTGCCCATGGATTCCGTTGCACCCAACGCGATCCGGGCAGCGGAGAACTGGCCCATAGTCATGGCCCAGCCGTGGGCCATCGCAGCTAAGCTCCAAGCTGCGACACCGGCCGGTGTGGCCCACTTGACCCCCAGGCGGTCGACGATCCAGCCCGTGCCGATATAGGCGAGGGCCGCCGCCAACTGGAATAGCGAGGCGAGCCTGCCGTAATCGGCATCAGACCAGCCCATATCCACCTCGATCAGAGGCTTGAGGACTGCAATTACCTGCCGGTCCACATAGTTCAGAATGCCTGCCAGAATGACCAGTCCCAGCAGAAACCAGCGGCGGCGTTCGGCAGCGCTACTTGGTGGGACATCACCCATGGTTCACCTGCACGCCGTCCAAGATCAAAGGGATGGCATTGCGGCGCAATCGCCGAGTGCCGGGGTTGAGCATCACCTCTGGGGTATACTGCGCCAGATAGACCCGACGTATATCCGCCGTCTGATTGGCTCCGCTGGCGTGTAGCAGGTGGCTGGAGAAGGCTACCACGCTTCCGGCCGGAACCTCGACGGCAACGCCCGCATCATTACCTTGCCAACCCACCAGATCATTGGTCCCGGCCTGGCGTTCATGCGGCAGAATCCAATCGCGCGAGGTCGGCACGTGAGAGAACGGCAATACTCTGATCGTACCGTTTTCAACGGTCACGTCATCCAGGGGACACCAACAAGTTAAATAGGGTGCGTGGTCAATCGGCCCACCATTGCCCACCACATAGCCGCTGTCTTGGTGCCAACTGAAAGGCAAGCCACCCTCGGGGCCCTTGACCACATACTGGTCGAAAAAGAAGTAAGCGTCGGCACCTATGGTCGCGCGACAAATATCTGCCATCACTGAGCTGAACAGCATCTGGCGCAAGGCCGGTTGGTCGCGTTGACATTCATTGGCGAAGTAACGCTTGCCGCGATGGCTGATCCCCAGACTGTCGACCCCAGCGGAGTCCATACGGGCATCTTCCCGCGCCACGAAGGCGGCGCACTGGGCGCGCAATAGGTCAAGCAGGTTACCCTCGAGCACGCGCTCAAAGATCGCGTAACCTTGGCTAGCGAACTGTCGCCGCTGCTGATCAAAGTCCATGGTTTCCACCCCGGCCCCGATCATCCCCAGATGCGTCCACCGTGCAAACTAAAAACCGAGCTCCGACATTTCGACCACACGCTTTTCCCGCGCGCTGGTCTCTGCCGCCGCACCCATGGCCACGGCCCGCAGGCCGTCATCAGCTGTCACCTGAACCGGCCCGCGCCCACGCACGGCGTCAATGAAGGCCTCGATCTGGTAGTAGGTGGACCCATGGTGGGTACCTGCCTTCAGGATGGTAGGATCGACCGGAACATGGGTCCGAACCGCTTGTTTCGGCTGGCCCAGAGGCACGCGGGGCGAATGTACGAGGTCGCCGGACGGTATGAAGGCCTCAAGCTTGGCCTTGTCGCCCACTGCGGTCAGGGCCTCCTGTTCCTCAGACCCCTCGGCGAACATGTTAAGGTCCAGCATGGCACGAACACCATTGGCGAAGTCTACCACCGTAAAGCTGTTGTCGATGATGTCAGGCTGCTCGCCACCGTAGCGTTCGTCCAAATGGTTGACGTCCATAGCCCCCGAACAGAACACCCGCACCGGCTCGGCCTGCACCACCAGTCGCATGAGGTCGAAGAAGTGACAGCACTTCTCCACCATTGTGCCGCCGGTGTTGCGCGAAAATCGATTCCAATCGCCCACCTTTTCCAGGAACGGAAAGCGGTGCTCGCGGATCGAAAACTGAACGAGGCGTCCGACGTTCCCGCCCTTGATCGCGGTGATGAAGCGGGCTGCGGGCGGCATGAAGCGATACTCCATGCCAGTCCAGAACACCGCCTTGTGCGCCTTGGCCTGTTCGGCTGCCCAGCGCGCGTCTTCCACTGTGGTGCAAAGCGGCTTCTCGCAAAGGATGTTTAGACCGGCAGCAAACAGCGGGGTCAGTACCTGGCGATGGGTATAGTTCGGCGAGACCACCAAAACGGCGTCCAGCTTGGCCTCAGCCAGCATCTGCTCAACAGTCTCATAGGTGGCGACCGGCTGACCCAGCTGCTTGACGCCACGCTCGCGGCTATCGGCCACCGGGTCCTGGAGCGCGACAATCTGCGCCTCCGGATGGAGTTTCAGGTTGCGAATATGCTCGCGACCCATCATTCCAACGCCAGCGATGCCGAAGCGAAGCTTATCCATGCTCGCAGTCCTTAGATGTCCAATGGGAGGGTGCTGATGACCCAAATTGATGCTGGCCTGTCGCATGGGCGACGCGCCCTCGGCAAGAGCGGGATCACAGTGTCGCCCCTAGCCTGGGGCATGTGGCGCTTCAGGGGGGCTGACGTTAAGGCCGCCCGCGCCCTGGTGGAGACCGCTCTGGAATCCGGCATCGACCTGCTGGACACCGCCGACATCTATGGCCCCGACAACAACGAGCCCTTCGGCGCTGCGGAGCTGCTGTTGGGTAAGGTGCTGGCTGAGGCGCCGTCCCTGCGTGACCGCTTCACCCTGGCCACCAAGGGCGGCATCGAGATGGGCACACCCTATAATTCGAGCTCGGACTATCTGGTTTCCGCCGTCGAGGCCTCGCTAACCCGGATGGGCGTGGAACGGGTCGAGCTCTGGCAAATCCACCGCGCCGACCACCTGGCCCACCCTGCCGATATCGCACGCACCTTCGAAACCCTGCGCCGGCAAGGCAAGGTCGCCGAGTTCGGGGTTTCCAATCACACACCCGCTCAAGTGGCGGCCCTACAAGCCCACCTGACCTTCCCGCTAGTGACAGTCCAACCTGAGTTCTCACCCCTGGCCATTGAGCCACTTTATGACGGCGTTTTGGATCAGGCTGTCGAAATGGGCCTCGCTGTTCTCGCCTGGTCGCCGCTAGGCCAAGGTCGCTTGGCTGATCCCAAGGATGACCGCTCACGCGCGGTGGTCGCCGAATTGACCAAGGTCGCCGAGCGCGCCGGCGTCTCTGTTACCGCCGCCGCCTATGGATGGATCATGGCCCATCCATCAGGTGCCATCCCTATTGTCGGTTCGCAGCAGGTCGCCCGCATCAAGGAAGCCGCGCAAGCGCTCAGCTTCACCTATAGCCGCGCGGAATGGTATGCCGTGCTGACCGCCGCCAGAGGAACACCCCTGCCATGACACCCTGCGAAGTCTCTTGGTTCAGCGCCCTGTGCGACGACGACTACGAGTTCTTGGGTGCGCCTGATCCGCGCCTACAATCCAGCTTCGACCACTGCCGCGACATCGCACTGACCGCCGAGAATGGGGGTTTCGACAATCTGTTGCTGCCATCTGGCTATGCCCTAGGGATCGACAGCCTGGCCTTCGGGGCAGGCATTGCCCCGATGCTGAAGCGCATGCGGCTACTGGCCGCCATCCGCTGCGGCGAGATGTGGCCACCGCAATTGGCCCGGCAATTGGCAACCTTGGACCAGATGTTGGGAGGTCGCCTGACCGTCAATATTATCTCCTCGGACCTGCCCGGCGAAACCCTGGCCTCCGCTCCTCGCTACCAACGCACAGTCGAGGTGATGGAGCTGCTGAACCTGATCCTCAGCGGCCAGTCGGTGGATTATCAGGGCCAGTTCTACAAGCTGAAGCTCGACCCGCCCCGCATCGCGAAGGCCGCCGGTCGTCGCTTGCCGCTCTATTTCGGGGGCCTGTCCGAGGACGCCCGCGAGGCCGCAGCCAAGGCAGCCGACGTCTATCTCATGTGGCCAGACACCATGCCTGCCGTGCGCGAGATCGTCGCCGATATGACCGCACGTGCGACCAAACATGGCCGTAAGCTGAAGTTCGGCTACCGCGTCCACGTCGTGGTCCGCGAGACCGAGACCGAAGCCCGGGATGCAGCCAGCCGATTGCTCTCCAAGCTAGACGATGCCGAGGGTGACGCCATCCGCTCCAAGAGCCTAGACTCCGCCTCCTATGGCGTGCGTCGTCAGGCCGAACTGCGAGCCGGGGCTGGCCATGACGGCTACGCAGAAGACAACCTCTGGACCGGCATCGGACGAGCGCGATCCGGCTGCGGTGCCGCCATCGTCGGTGATCCGGACCAGGTGCTGGCCAAGCTCAACGCCTATCGCGCGATGGGCATGGAGGCGTTTATCCTCTCAGGCTATCCACACGCCGCAGAGGCGGATTTATTCGCTCGCCACGTGCTGCCGCGATTGGACCACGGCCCGCTGACCTTCTGATCAGGCGGCAAGTGCCGTACGACGCCGCCGAAGGCTTAACCCAACCGCGCCGAAGCCCATGACCATCAGGGCCCAGGTAGTGGGTTCTGGCACACCACCGGCAGAGCCGCCGAGGCGCGTAAAGGTGCCGATATCGCTGTGGCTCACCGCTCCACCGAGAGTCCGACCACTCGCGGAATCATACCATGCAAGCGCTTCGTGTGGCCCGCTGATCCCGTCGAAATAGAACCCCATTTCCAGTCCAGGCAGGGCGGCGGTATGGCTGGAACCCGGAATATTCCAGTTGAATATGTTGCCGGAGGCGTCGGTGCTAAGCACAAGACGGCTCAGGAATGCGCCTATGTCACTCGAAGCGGCCGTCGACTGAGGTTTTCCGCCGGACGCCACCCACGACAAAACCGATGCCTTAATATCGACCCCGGTTAGGTTGGCTGCCAGGGCTGACGCCACCGTAAAGTCAAACGTGATCGGAGCATGTAGGTCGATATAGCTAACCACCCCACCATCCCGCGTATTGGTCGGGCTAGGTCCGCCACTGTAGTGATAGGTCACGGCGGCGGCGGCCGGAGTCGCGCCGACCAAGCTGAGCGCCAATAGGCCTGCCAGCGCGGTGCCGGATGACAAACTACGGATATTCATCTGCAAATCCCTAACGCGCCAAACGCGGCTGCAAGTCCACGCTAATCTCACAAAAAAAATTGTGCATGATCAGTTTGGACTATTGACACCCCAGCGTTCCAGTCTTGGTCCAAGCGAGGTCTTAGCCTATGTCAACGCCTCCAACTGGAGTTTGCCATGACATATCGCGCGCCTCTCAAGAGCCTGGCTCTCGCCATGAAAACGGCGGGTCATCCGGCCCTGATGGGTTTGGGGTTTCCCGACCTGGATGACGACACCGTCGCTGCCGTGCTGGAATCTGCAGGGGCCTTTGCCGAGAACGAGCTGGCCCCGCTAAACCGCCAGGGCGACGCAGTCGGTGCCCGCTATGCGAACGGTGTTGTCACCGCCGCGCCAGGCTTCGCCGATGCCTATCAGGCCTTCGTCGCCCAAGGGTGGAATTCCCTGTCGGCCGACCCGGAGCACGGCGGCCAGGGCCTAACCAAGGCCATGGAATTGGCCGTCTTCGAAATGGTGCACGCCGCCAATATGGCTTTCGGCCTTTGCCCCATGCTGACCCAAGGGGCCATCGAGGCCCTGGCCTTGCACGGCACGGAGCGCCAAAAGCGGTTGGTCTTGCCCAAACTGGTGAGCGGCGAATGGACCGGGACCATGAACCTGACCGAGCCTCAGGCTGGATCTGACCTTGCCTCCGTCACCACCCGCGCTGAGCCGGACGGCAAGGGCGGCTATCGGCTGACGGGCCAAAAGATCTACATCACCTGGGGCGACCATGATGTGGCGGAGAATATCTGCCATCTGGTCCTGGCTCGCACACCCGATGCACCCCCCGGCGTGAAGGGCATCAGCCTGTTCCTCGCCACCAAGAAGCTGGTGGACGACCAGGGCCGAGCCGGAGCCCTCAACGACCTGCGCCCCGGCTCCATTGAGCACAAGCTGGGCATCCACGGCTCGCCCACCTGCATCATGCTATTCGAGGGCGCGCAGGCCGAGCTGGTGGGGGAACTGAACAGCGGCATCGCCCATATGTTCGTGATGATGAATGCCGCACGCCTACAGGTCGGCGTACAGGGTGTCGCCATTGCTGAGCGCGCCTTCCAGCAAGCCTTAGCTTTCGCCCAGGAGCGCAAGCAAGGCCGCACCGCGTGGGGCGGCGAGACCATCTTCGGCCACCCTGATGTGCGCCGCACCCTGACTCTCATGCGCGCCAAGATCGAAGCTGCGCGGGCGATCTGCATCACCACCGGCGTGCTGTCAGACCTCGCGCGCTTGGCGCAAACCCAAGCTGAGCGTGACGTGGCCAAGGCCCGGCAAGAGCTGCTGACTCCCATCGCCAAGGCCTGGTCCACCGACATCGGGGTCGAGGTCGCCTCCATGGGCGTGCAGGTGCACGGCGGCATGGGCTTCATCGAGGAAACCGGCGCGGCCCAGCACTACCGTGACGCCCGCATCGCGCCGATCTATGAAGGCACCAACGGCATCCAGGCTATCGATCTGGCAGGCCGCAAGCTGGCCATGCAGGACGGTGGCGTGATGGACGCCCTATGTGCCGAGATGCAGCAAACCGTTCACGTCTTGGCTGGGACCCCAGGTCTCGAAATCGTCGGTACGCGCCTGGACGCCGGGGTTGCTGCCCTGGAGCGCGCTACCGACTGGATGTTGGCCCACAAGGGACCCGATGCGCTCAGCGGTGCCACGGCCTACCTCAAACTGGCGGGGGATGTAATCGGCGGCTGGATGCTGGCCAAGCAGGCGCTGGAAGTCGCGGGATCAGACGACGATTGGTCGAAGAGCAAGGCCGTGCTGGCCCGGGTGTTTGCCGGTCAAGTGCTGGCTCAGGCTCCCGGCTTAGCCGACGGCGTGATGGACGGTGGCGCGGACTTAGAGAGCCTGAGCGCCGAGGCGTTAGGCGGTTAGGGCCTGTTTGAACGTCAGGCGGTAGAAGCAGGTCTCCGCACCCTCCACGCCGAAATCATTGTCCGTCGCGAGGATCAATTCGTGGTCGGTGATCAGCGCCATGCCTTCAAGGTCGGCGGCTATTTTGGCGGCGTCGTCGGTATCGAAGATCAGGGTCTTGGCGAGCATGGGCTGGCTCGCCAATTGGGCCGACGACATCTCTTCGAGGGCCGGGCGGGTGGCAAGGTCCAAGTGATCCTTAGAAATACTTGGAGCCTTGAGGTCCACCCGGTAGATTCGGGCGCTGGCCGAGATGCGTTCGAGCACCAAGAGTTGGTTCCCAGGCAGAGCCACCAACTCGCAAATCTTCAGGTCACCGTCGGAAACCTTTCCCGCCTCTGCATCGCGGCGGAAGCTGATCGGCTGATCGAAGGGATAGAGGTGCTGGCTGACCACCTCGCCCGTAGTGGCATCCAGGGTCCAGATTCGGGCAAATCTCGCCACTTGGTCGCCAAAGTCGAGGCCGCTCTGAAACCCGATGTACAGAAGGCGTTGATCCTCTGAGACCGTCACCGCCTCGAAGCCACGATTGATCCGTCGTCGCGCGGCAATGGCTGGCAGGATCGGGCGAACGGGATAGCCGACGGCCTCCGCCGTCATCGCGGACCCCTCCGGAACCCAGCGTTCGATGACCACACCCCCGGCGTCGAGCTTGATCAGCGAAGGCCCATACTCCTCACTGACCCAGAAAGTACCATCGGCCATGACCGCAAGTCCCTCGGTATCCGCACCGCCAGGATCGGCATCCAAGGGGCGACCTTCCAGGTCATAGGTCGGCTCCATTTCCCCGGTCGCACCGGCAGGTGGCGCCCGGCCCGACACTGGATTTCCGGCGGGGGTCTGCAGCCGCAGTGTGCGTACCAGATGGACGCGATCCTTACCGACGCGGAGTTGCGCCAGGGTGGGGCCGACATCGGGGCGGGGCAACAGCTTCAGACCCTTGACCCTTACGAGCGGCCTCAGGGCCTCTAGACCATAGTCTTCAATCGCCAAGTCGACCTTCAGATTGGCTCCGCGATCCCCAAGTCCCCAAAGGCAGTCCGCAGGGTCCCCGACGCGCCGGGCCAGCGCTGAACCGATACCCAGAGTCAGGCGTAAGGTTCCCTTCGGAAGTTTGATGTCGGCGACCGGTGGGTCACGCCAGGCTAGGCGATTGATGATGACGGGTCGAGGTTGGGCCATGGCTCATCTAGCCATCCTCTGTAACCAAGTCGACGGTCACTGCGAACCTGTTGCTGACGCAGGAGACCCGCCGATGACGATCCGATCCAACGCTCTCGCCAGCCTAGCCTTGACCCTAGGCCTCGCTGGTTCCGCCCTGGGCCAGCCGCTTACCGTGGTGGAATTGTTCACCAGCCAGGGATGTTCCTCCTGCCCACCGGCCAATGCCAACTTGGCAACCCTGGCCGGACGCGCTGACGTCTTGGCACTTAGCTTCGGAGTTACCTACTGGGACGACCTCGGTTGGAAGGACACCTTTGCCAGCAAGGCCTATACCGACCGCCAATGGGACTACGCCCGAGGCCTGCGCCACCCCAATGTCTTCACCCCACAAATCGTGATCAATGGCCGCAAGGATGTGGTCGGCACGACGCTGGGCGAGATCGACCGCGCCACCAAGACTCTGCCACCTCTGAGCGGTGGACCTTCGGTCACGCTGGCTGCCGATAGTGTTAGCCTAGGCGCGTCCGCAAAACCCACCAAGCCTGCGACGGTCTGGCTGGTACGCTATGACCCCGCCATTGTGCAGGTGCCCGTCAAACGCGGCGAAAACACCGGCAAGACCCTTCCTCACCGCAATGTCGTTCGGGAATTGACCAAACTCGGCGTCTTCAACGGCTCGGCCCAGACGTTGCGTCTGCCGCTCAATGTTCACGCAAATCTGAAAACCGCGATCCTAGTCCAAGCTGGCCCTGGCGGACCCATCTTAGCTGCCGCCAAGGGTTAGAGCCCGACCCAATTCCGAAACTCTCGGCGCGGTCCCTACCGCGCCATGAGCCTACGCGCCGCCATCCTGGCGACGTGCCCGTCGGCTTGCCCGACACCTACACCGAGAGGAATTTCTATGAAGACCCAAATCACCATCGCCACCCTGATCCTCAGCCTGGCCGCCGCTGGATCAACCTTCGCCATGGACAAAATGGCCAGCGACAAAATGGCAACCGGCGCGATGGCCAGCGGTGCTATGTCGAG
>JANLPX010000496.1:0-2791 GCA_031367485.1 Alphaproteobacteria bacterium
GATCGCTCTGGCGGCGATGGAGAAAATCTATGGCCGGGCCATGGCCAAGGACCCCTATGCGGGCCTGGCTGACGGCCTGCATGTGGGCCTATGTGGTTCGGGCTCGCCAATGCCAGATCCCAGCCGGGCGGGTCCGTGCACCGTGGTGCTGGCGGGCAACAGGCTGTTCGTGGTGGATATTGGGGCCGGGGCGACCAAGAATCTCAGCCTGATGAACCTTCCACCCGCGCGGGTCGAGGCGCTGTTCCTGACCCATTTCCATTCCGACCATATCGACGGATTGGGTGAGCTGATGTTGCAGCACTGGGCCGGTGGGGCTGGGACGCACCCCTTGTCGGTCTATGGTGGCCCCGGCGTGGACCAAGTGGTGAACGGATTTCAGAGTGCCTACATCCTAGATCGCGGCTATCGCATCGCCCATCACGGGGTAAAGGTTGTGCCGCCCTCGGGGTTCGGCGGCGAGCCGCATAGCTTTGAGGCAAATCGGGCTGGACCCGACGTGGTGCTGGTTGATGATCACGATTTGAAGATCACGGCTTTCCCGGTCGAGCACGCGCCGGTAGATCCGGCGGTGGGCTATAAGTTCAGCTATAAGGGCCGCAGTGCGGTGATCAGCGGTGACACGGCGGTTTCCCCGCGCCTGGAGGCGGCGGCCAAGGGCACCGACCTGTTGGTACATGAGGGCCTGTCGCCGGAACTGGTAGCTCTGCAGCGTCAGGCGTCGGTGGCCAATGGGCGCGATAACCTGTCAGGAATTTTCCATGATATCCTGTCCTATCACACCACGCCGGAGCAGGCGGCGGAGATCGCTCAGCGGGCCAAGGTGGGCTATCTGCTCTTTACGCACATCATCCCGCCCTTGCCGGTTGAGGCACTGGAGGGGCCGTTCCTTGGCAAGTCGCGCCAAGTCTATTCGGGACCTATTCGGGTAGGGCATGATGGAGACTTCATTAGCTTGCCGGCGGGTGGGGCTGAGATTCACCGCAGCAATCGCTTAGCTATTTTCCGTTGAAGAGAACCAGATGAACCAACCTCTGCGACTGCAAGGCGCGCCTGGATCGCCCTATACCCGCAAGATGCTGGCGGTGCTGCGCTATCGGCATATTGCCTATCGCCTGTTGCTGCCCGCAGCCAAGGAATTGGCCAGCTTGCCTGCGCCCAAGGTGCCGTTGCTACCGACTTTCTATCTGTCCGATGAGACTGGCGTGGTTCAGCCAGTTACAGACTCCACGCCGCTGATCCGGCGGTTTGAGGTGGAATTCGTTGGGCGCAGCGTCATACCGAGCGATCCAGCTCTGGCGTTCGTCAATGACCTGATCGAGGATTTCGCTGATGAGTGGCTGACGAAGGCCATGTTCCATTATCGCTGGTCCTACGCTGCCGACATCGCCAAGGCCGGCAAGATGTTGCCCGCATGGCGCGGGTTCAGCATCCCCGATGAGGTGTTGGCGCAGCGCGGTAAGATGGTGTCGGAGCGCCAAATTGGGCGGTTGAGCTATGTGGGCTCCAACGCCGTTACTGGGCCAATCATTGAGGCGAGTTATCGGCGGTTTTTGGAGGCCTTCGAGAACCATCTGCGACACCATCCCTACATCTTGGGAAACCGTCCGGCGTCTTGCGACTTCGCGGTTTTTGGGCAGCTGACGCAGCTCGCCGAGTTCGACCCAACGCCGATGGCTCTGACCCTGGAGATAGCGCCACGCGTTACGGCTTGGGTCGGGATCATGGAGGATCAGTCGGGGGTTGAGTCGGGGGAGGGTGACTGGATTTCGCTCAGTGATCCTCCAGAGACCCTGGCAGGATTGCTCGCAGAAATCGGTCGGGTCTACCCGCCCGTCATGCTGGCCAATGCGCAGGCGGTGATGAGCGGAGCAGCCCTGGTTGAGACTACGGTCGAAGGGCAAGCCTGGAGCCAGAACCCATTTCCCTATCAGGCCAAGTGCCTGCGTTGGCTGCGGGAAGGTCGCGCGGCGCTCAGCCCCGAAGCCAGAGCCGATGCCGATGCGGTATTGGCCCCTAGCGGCTGCATGGCGTTGTTCGCGTGAGCACGGATGGTCGCCGACGTCGGGGGCAGGACAACCGGGCGAGCATCGTGTCCGCACTGCTGGAGTTGGTGGCGGCTGGCGATGTCTCACCCAGCGCCGAGCAGGTCGCGGCGCGGGCGCAGGTGGGGCTGCGCACGGTGTTCCGACATTTCAAGGACATGGACAGCCTTTATGCCGAGATGTCTGCGGCCATCTCGGCCAAGTTCCTGGCGGTGGTGGATCAGCCCTTTGCAGCGACCGATTGGCGGGGGCGGGTGATCGAGCTGGTAGGGCGGCGGGCCGGCGTGTTTGAGACCATCGCGCCCTATCGGCGGGCCACGGAAGCGTTTCGGCATCGGTCCGCATTTCTCGATGCGGGGGCCTTGGCGATGGCCGGCACGCTGCGTGAGATCTTGAAGCGCGAACTTCCCGCCGAGGTGGCGTCAGATGACATCAGGCTCGAAACGCTAGATTTGTTGCTGAGCTATGAAACCTGGTCACGGCTACGACGCGAGCAGGGCTTGTCGCCTGCTCGCGCCCAGGGCGTGCTTGAGGGTGCCGTGGCGGCGCTGATTGCTTAATCCGCGAGGCGGATGATCATCTTGCCGTTGTTCATGCCCGCAAAAAGGCCGATTAAGCCTTCGGGGCCACGGTCGAAGCCGTCGAGTACCGTCTCTTGGTACTTAATCTTGCCGGATTTCAGCCAGCCGGTCATGTCCGACACATAAGCGGCATTGAGGTGGGGGAAGTCGCTGGCGACAAAGCCC
>JANLPX010000005.1:0-2786 GCA_031367485.1 Alphaproteobacteria bacterium
TCCAGGGGGTCAACAATCCAGGTATGGGTCTTGTCGGTGCCCTCGATCAGGCCGCGCTCTTCGCCGTGGAAATTGTAACCGGGCCGGGCCTTCTGCAGCATCTCGAAAATAGTCTGTTCCGCCTTGAGGTCGGCTGCCGACACGAAATCGGCTGCACCCTTGCGCGAAACTTGCAGTTCCCCCAATTCGCCGAAGTCGCGATTGAGCCCACGGGCCGCCTTGCGGGCAGCATCGGACATGACTTTGAGCAGGGCGGATTGGGTCGACATGAGGCGGCGGAACCTAGTGGGGCGAGGCCTCTAAGGCAAGGCGGGCGAAGACTTGTCGCCGATTGAGCCTGTGATAGCCTCTTGGCATGTCGCAAACCCACGCCCGAAACGCCGCCTGCGCCTGCGGGCATTTGAGCCTCTCAGTCACCGGCGAGCCGGCGATGGTGAGCCAGTGTCATTGTCTCGCCTGTCAACGACGGACCGGATCTCCCTTTGCCGTCACAGCGTTCTTCTTACGCGAGAAGGTCGCCTCACCGAGCGGTACTTGGCGGACATTCACGAGGATCGCCGATAGCGGAAACGCCCTTCGATTTCACTTCTGCGAGAATTGCGGGGCCACGGTATTTTGGGAGCCGGATGCCCGACCCGACATGTTCGCTTTCGCTGTGGGCGCTTTCGCAGAGCCTGAGTTTCCAGCCCCGGTGAGGTCGATTTGGGCGGAGCATCGCCACTCTTGGTGCTCAGAAGCAAATGGACCCAGCTTCAGCGGGCCTCCAAGTTAGCCGACAGATACGCGCTCCGCGACACCAGCTGAGATTGCGGAATTGAGCGCCTTGACCGCTGCTGCAGACCCCTGCGAATGGGCCCACACCCCCGCCGATACAGCTAGGAAGTCCGCACCCGCAGCCGCCAGGCCCCGAGCATTCTCGGGCGTGATCCCGCCAATGGCTACGCAGGGAATTTCCATCATCTCCTGCCAGATGCTCAGAATTTCTGGGTCGGCGCGGGTCAGGGCATCCTTGGTGGTCGTCGGGAAGAAGGCCCCGAAAGCCACGTAGTCGGCCCCGCCCTCGGCGGCCTCCATGGCTAGGTGGCGACTGTCGTGACAGGTCACCCCGATCATGGCGTTTTTGCCCATGATGGCGCGGGCCTCGGAGAGCGGCATGTCCGACTGGCCCACATGCACGCCGTCGCAGCCCAACTGCGCCGCCAGGTCCGGGCGATCATTCAGGATCAAAGCCACGCCTCGCGAACGGGCAATGGGCACCAGGGCATCGACTGCCGCGCAAACGAACTCGTCCGTAACATCCTTGAGACGGAGTTGTAGCGCGGCGACGTCGCCAGCATCCAGGGTCTCGGCGAGCAGATGCCCGAACGCTGCCAGATCATCGATCCGGGGCGGGGTGATCAGGTACAGACGGCAAGGGGGTAAGCGCATTTCGCCTGCTTACCCCATCTGCTTGCCCTAACCCAACCGGCTAATCGCCTCGACCACCGCTGCAGTCTTTTCCACAGTCACCATGTGGCCGGCCTCAGGGATAGAAACCAACTCAGCCCCGGCAATGCCCTTCTTGAAACCGTGGGCATAGAAGGGCGGGATTAGTTTGTCGCTGTCACCCCAGACCACGACGGTCTTGGCCTTGATCCGGTACATGCGCTGAACCAATCCGCGCTCTGGGATCGGGAACAGCAAACGCCCAGCCATACCCAGCTGGCGCGCATTGGTCACCAGATAGGTTTGCAGGAAGTTGGGATCAGAGGTGTTGCGCCCTGCGGTCAGGATCGCCGCCCCCGCCACAGCATCATGGAACAGATAGGCGGGCATCTCGAAGGGCAGCAGCGAGAACAGATCGGCGATCGGGTGATCATCGTTCCACATGCCCGCCGGGCAGATCAGCGCCAGCCGCGAGAGGTCATTGGGCTGGCTAGCGGCCATCTCGGCGGCGATCATCCCGCCCATGGAGTGACCCACCAGGATCGGATCCTTTAGGCCCAGCGCTGCGACCACGTCCCAGGTGTGCTGGGTGAAGTCCAGCATGTCGCGGATTTCCGCGCATTCCTCGCTATCGCCATAGCCCGGCACCAGGGGCGCATAGACATGGTGATTGGCAGCAAGTGCGTTGAGGAACGGGTCCTCGGCGGTGACACCGCCAGCTCCGTGCAGGAAGACCAGATCAGGCCCGGTGCCGCCTTCAAAATAGCGAACTGGAACGTGGTGGGTTTGGACGGTTTTCAGTTCCATGATCAGACCTTCTCGCCGTAGGTCTTGGCCAACTCAGCGCTGGTGGGTGCGTCCTTGGGCAGGCTGCCCGAGGTGACGCGCTTGTCCAATGGGCTGGTCCAGAAACGGTTGTCGTCGTCCCAATCGGGGAACATGTTGCGAAGCTTGGGCATCACCTTCTCGGCGAACAGCTTGGTGGAGTACATGCACTTATCGGCCGGCATATTGCCCACATGCATCAGGCAGAAGATGTTGCCGACATTTAGACCCTTGATCAGCTCTTCCATGCGCTGACGAACGGTTTCTGGTGAACCGGCGATGACGTGGCCCTGTTCGGTCAGCTCTTTCCAGGTCAGCTGGGTGTAGCCGCCGGTGGGCGGGGCATATTGCGAGAGCGCCCCAGTCTGGATGGTCTTGATGGTCCGGTAGCCCGGCGCATCGGCAAAGCCCGGATAGACGTGCAGGCAGCGATTATAGAAATAGCTGACATGCTCCGAATAGAGCCGCTCGGCCTCTTCGTCGGTCTCGGCCACCAGGATGGTTTGGGCAAAGCCTGCGCGGTACGGGCTCTTGTC
>JANLPX010000009.1:0-1666 GCA_031367485.1 Alphaproteobacteria bacterium
GACTACGACTGGCTGAGCCGCGATGCCGCCGAGGTCGACCGCTATATCGCCGACCCCTTCTGCGGCATCCAGTTCACCCCGGACAGCGCCGCCAGCTTCGCGGCCTTACGCGAACGCGAGCCGACGCGTGAGGCGCTCGCCGCCGTGAAGGCCGGCCTGCCGGTCTATGTGTTCGTGGGCGACGAAGACCCCATCAACCAAAATCTGGAACGCCTGACCCCGCTGGTGGACGCCTACCGCGCGGCGGGCCTCAACGTAACGCTGAAAGTCTATCCCGGCGGTCGGCACGAAATGCTGAACGAGACCAACCGGGCGGAGGTCATCGCCGACCTTGTCGCCTGGCTCGGGGGCGTCCTGCCCCGTTGACGTCCCGCCAAAGACGGCGCGCCAGCGCCGTCAGGAATGGTCCACGAACCACACGAACCCAACGAACAGCAGATCACCTCTCTCGGCGCCCGCCACCCGCAAGGCCCGTTCGTGTGGTTCGTGTGGTTCGTGGACAAGATACAACGCCTTCTCGGCGCGCAAGTTCTCTACCGTCTGTCACACCATACAGAAGACGTATATACTTTCTCCGTACCCACGCCCACCGGAGCCTCGCATGCCCAAGGACGCCGCCTTCACGATGAAGCTGGAACCCGAACTTCGGGACGCCTTCATGGCGGCGGCGCAAGCGGTTCACCAACCCGCCTCACAGGTGGTGCGGCAAATGATGCGGGCGTTCGTTCAGCAACAGGCCGACGACTATGACGCCTTTGTCCGGCGCAAGGTCGAGGCGGCGCGGGTCTCGATGGGGGCGGGTGACGGCCTGGCGAACGAAGGCGTCGAGGCTGAATTCGCGGCGCGGCGCGCGGAGGCCGCCAGGTCCGCGTGAAGGTCATCTGGGCGCCCGAAGCGCGACAGGATCGCCGGGATATCTGGAGCTACATCGCCGAAGAAAGCCCGAACGCCGCCGCAAGGATGGACCAGCGTTTCAGCGATGCCGCCGCCAGCCTGGCCGAGTTCCCGCTGCGTGGCCGAGCGGGGACCGTTCCGGGAACCCGCGAACTGATCCCGCATCCCAGCTATCGGTTGGTCTATGAGGTCGAGGGTGACACCGTCTGGCTGCTCACGCTGATCCACACCGCCCGGCAGTGGCCGCCTGGGAGAAGGTGAGCAGCGGGTGCCAGGAATGGATATCCTGTCGCCGAATTCTCAGCGGTCGCCGTATCCCCATCTCGGTCGGATCGGCGTGGCTTTTGAACACGAGGGGAACATTGCTCCTGTCCCCTTATTCTCTGTTGGCTTTCTGGTCAGCTGGTGCATCAATGATTGTGAGATGAAACAGGTCAAGAAAGACGTCGAAGCCACGGGCTTCCGAGATCATGGTTCGCCATGAGCGAGACGTCCGACGACACAACGGCAGAGGCTCGCAGGCCCGTCACGAAGATCACCCCGCCCTACAAGGGTGCCCACACTGAGGGCGGGCCTGAGTACGAGCATGAACTGACCCGCTGCCGGTTCTACGGTGTCATTGAGCGGCCGAAGCTGCGCAACCGCGTCCTAAGCCCCCGAGCGCTTCGAGATCATCTGTCCGGCTACACCTTGGCGCAGCAGATGGAAGCGGAGTGGTGGCACGGGCAGGAGTGGCAGAAGCAGGCCACCAAAGAAGCGCCTTCGAACACCG
>JANLPX010000020.1:0-17726 GCA_031367485.1 Alphaproteobacteria bacterium
AACTGCGGTGACGCACCATGCTGACGTTCAATGTCGTAAAAGAACCCTATGGCTGGGCGATCCGCATGGGTGATCGCATGAGCACACCCTATCGTTCGCGGTTGTCGGCGATCCGTGACGCGCATGGTTTGGCGGACGCCATCCGGCGCCAAGGCGGATCTATTGAGGTCGTTGTGGAGGCAGATGATCGCTCTGCGAACGTCGTCAGCGTCAGGGAGGCCGCTTCAACCCCTTGGCAGGTGCCTATCCCACCACCCCCGATGGAGGCCTAGGCTCAAATGGATTTCGGGACTCGATAGACGGCCGGATCGTAGATGCAAAGTGACCCAACTCAGCATAGCAATCTTCGTAGTCGTTTCGCAGCGGATGTTCTTACACCCGCGCTAAGCGCTCTATTGGGAAGCGCCCGTGGCGGCGACCCCTGGCGAGATGGGGCACCGATAAGAGATGAATTGCTCAGCGTTGAGCGGCTTGAGGAGCACGCCCGCAAGCTAGCTGCGGCGCAAACCGTCTCCCCGCGCGAGCGTGTCGGCGCGTCGTTGGTCAAGCGCCTGACTGATAATGAAGCAATGCTCTCAGCGGCATATCGCGACATTGCAAAAGCCATTGATGAGGGCGTCGCCATCACACCGGCCGCAGAGTGGCTCGTCGACAACTTCCATGTAGTGGAAAAACAAATCCGCGACGTGCAGGGCGATCTACCACCCGGCTATTATCGCCAACTCCCCAAACTCGCGGGTGGACCTTTGGCCCAGTACCCTCGCGTGTTCGGCGTCGCTTGGGCTTTCATCGCGCACACCGACAGCTTGTTCGAACCTGAAATACTGCGTCGCTTTCTGTGCGCCTATCAAGAGGTCCAACCCCTTACCATCGGCGAGCTTTGGGCGGTCGCGATTACCCTGAAAATCGTCTTGGTGGAAAATCTGCAGCGGATTGCTACGCGGGTCGTCGATAGCCGCGCCAGCCGTAGAGCGGCCGATACTCTGGCCGACCGGTTACTTGGCGTCAGGGGGACTCCGTCAGAGCATTCTGACACCGTGTTGACCCAGAACGCGCGCGCGCGCCATTCCGAAGCCTTCCTCGTGCAACTGGTACATCGACTTCGCGACCAAGACCCTAGCATCGGGCCTGCATTACAGTGGCTCGACGAGCAGTTTGAGCGCCAGGGAACCACCGCCGAGGCCGTCGTTCGTGACGAACACCAGAGACAGGTTTCCGCCAGTGTAACGGTGCGAAATGTTATCACCAGTATGCGGCTGATCTCCGACGTCGACTGGAGCGATTTGTTTGAACAGATCAGCTTGGTGGACGAGGTTCTGTCGGCAGGCACCGACTTCAAAAGTATGGATTTCGCCACCCGCAATATCTACCGAGATGGGGTTGAGCGTCTGGCACGCGGCTCAGGCTTGAGCGAACTCGATGTGGCTCGCGCCTCGGTGACGGCTGCTGAGGGCGCGGTGGACAGGGCTGGCTCGACCGTTGAACCGCGGATCGCTGATCCCGGCTACTACCTGTTTGCGGGTGGCCGGCCAAGTTTCGAGGCCGCTATTAGTTACCGGCCGCCACTTTCATCGAGACCGGGGCTCTTCTATCGCCGCCTGGGTATTGGCGGCTATGTGGGATTAGGCGCTCTTGTCGCCTCTGCGTTGCTGATTTTCCCCCTTTCAGTCGCAGCAGCTAGCGGCTTGTCGGCGATCTGGTGCGTGACATTGGCTTGTCTTGGCGTGGTCCCGGCCGTGGACTTGGCTGTGGCGCTGGTCAATCACTTCGTAACCCAGGGCATCCGCGCCACCCTGTTGCCTGCGCTTAGCCTACGCGGCGGCATACCCGGTGATCTAAGGACCCTAGTCGTCGTCCCGACCCTTTTCACCTCGGTTGATGGCGTCGAAGATCAGATCAGCAACCTAGAGATTCACCACCTCGCCAGTCCACAGGGCGACATTCACTTCGCACTACTTTCAGACTGGGGTGACGCCGGATCAGAGACCCAAGGAAACGACCTGCCCCTGTTGGAGGCCGCCCAAAAAGGTATTGACCGCTTGAACCAGCTCTACGGGCCCGCGCCGGGCGGCGCTCGTTTCCTGTTGCTTCATCGGCGAAGGCTCTGGAATCCCGGCGAATCCCGTTGGATCGGTTGGGAGCGCAAGCGCGGCAAGCTCAGCGAATTGAACCATCTGCTTCGGGGAGCCACTGATACAACATTCGTGAACCCACCTCCCGTGCCCGCAGGGGTGCGCTTTGTTATCACGCTCGATTCAGACACGCGGTTACCCCGCGAAACGGTGGGCCGCTTGATCGGCAAGATGGCCCATCCTCTCAATAGACCTCGCCTTGATACCAACTCTGGGCGGGTGGTTGAAGGCTACGCAATCCTGCAACCTCGCGTCACCCCTTCGCTGCCAGTGGAGCGCGAGGGATCCCTATTCTTGCGGATCTTTTCCCGAGCAACCGGGATCGACCCTTATGCCGCAGCGGTTTCGGACGTGTACCAAGATCTCTTCGGTGAGGGCTCGTACACCGGCAAGGGCATATATGACGTCGATGCCTTTGAGGCCGCAACTAAGGGCCGGGTTCCAGAGTCGACTCTACTGAGCCACGATCTGTTTGAGGGGGTATTCGCCCGAGCCGGACTCGCTTCCGATGTCGAAGTGGTCGAAGAATTCCCAGGGCGCTACGACGTCGCCGCACTTCGCCATCACCGATGGGCGCGAGGTGATTGGCAACTGTTGCCTTGGATACTTGGCCCCGGATCAAAGACCAAAGGGGGATCTGTCTATCGCGGCGTTCCGGCAATAGGGCGCTGGAAGATGTTGGACAACCTACGCCGTACGCTTTCGGCTCCGGCCGTGGTGCTGGCTCTGATCGTGGGCTGGACGTTGCCCTTCGGCGACGCGCTAACCTGGACCGCGTTCATACTGTTGACCGTGGCGCTGCCTCCGCTCATCCCAGTCATTGCGCAGGTTCGTCCGCCCAAGCCGGGGATCAAGTTCCGCAGCCACGGTCGCGCCTTGGCTCACGAACTTGGCTTGGCGGTGACTCAGATCGGTCTGATGCTGGTCTTTCTAGGCCACCAAGCGTGGCTGATGAGCGACGCAATTGTCCGCACGCTGGTGAGACTCGTGACGAGACGGCACCTCCTCGAGTGGGTACCCATGGCGCAGGCCGCCTTTGGCGCGCATCAAACACTTAGCATCTTCTATCGCCGGATGCCCGGCCCCATCATTTTGGGGGTCATAGCTTTTGGTTTGGCATGGTTCTCTGGCCAAGGCACATGGCCTCTGGCCGCAGTTTTTGCCGGTCTTTGGTTGGCCTCTCCGGCGGTCGCCCTTTGGGTTGGCGTATCGCCGAAGATCACTGACAGACGCCCGCTCGGTAGGGTCGAGAGCCGGTACTTCCGACTCATTGCGCGGCACACTTGGCGGTTCTTCGAGCGCTTCGTCACGCCTCAGGAAAATTTCCTACCGCCTGACAATTTTCAGGAAACGCCAGACCCGGTGATCGCTCATCGGACCTCGCCGACCAATATTGGTTTGTACCTATTGTCGACCACCAGCGCGCGAGACTTTGGCTGGATCGGTACCCTCGACGCGGTGGATCGCCTGGAGGCCACACTGGCCACGGTAAGCCGGATGGAGAAACATCGGGGGCACCTCTTCAACTGGTATGACACGCGCGACCTGCGACCTTTAGATCCGCCCTACATCTCGTCGGTGGATAGCGGCAATCTTGCGGGGCACCTGATTTCCGTCGCCAATGCTTGTCAGGACTGGATGATCACCCCGATCACCCTCGAACGGAAATTGCAGAGCTTGACCGATGCGCTGGAAAATGTCCGTCAAGAGACGCATAAACAGGGAACTAAGCGGTCGACGCGCAGCGTGTTGTGGCGACGTCTTGATGAAGAGATCGAGCATTTATCCGCTCGGTTAGATAACTTAGATCGTGGCAGACAGGATCTACGTTCGATCATTGCTGAGCTCTTTGCTGAAGCTGCAATGCTAAGCGACACCGTGGGTGAAATCGGATTGGGGGAGCCTGAGCGTGTTGGCTCGGATTTGCAGTTCTGGGCAAACGACCTTTGTGCCATCCTTGAAAGTCACTTGCGGGATCTGGATGCTGAAAGCTCCAATGAAATCGCCATTCGGCTCCAAGCTCTGAGCGACAGTGCCCGAGCGACGGCCCTGAGCATGGAATTTGACTTCCTGATCAACACTGATCGGATGTTGTTGTCGATCGGCTACGAGGCCCGAGAAGGCCGACTTGATCCGAGTTGCTATGACCTCTTGGCGTCCGAGGCTCGGCTGGCCAGCTTCTTGGCGATTGCCAAACGTGACGCCCCGGCACGGCACTGGTTCCGTCTCGGACGGTCTGTGACAGCTATCGCTGACGGAGCCGCGCTCATCTCTTGGTCTGGCTCGATGTTCGAATATCTGATGCCATCGCTTGTTATGCGCGCGCCTGCCGATAGCCTGATTGAACAGACCAACCGCCTAATTGTGCGCCGACAAATCCAGTACGGCCAGAGCTTGGGGACTCCGTGGGGCATCTCGGAGTCTGCTTACAATGCGCGCGACCTTGATCTCACCTACCAGTACTCGAACTTTGGTGTGCCCGGACTCGGGTTGAAGCGCGGCCTGGCCGACAGCAGCGTCATTGCGCCCTACGCGACCGCCCTGGCGAGTATGATTGACCCGAATGCGGCGTTCGACAACTTCAACCGTCTGGAAGCGTTAGGTGCGCGCGGACGTTACGGGTTTTACGAGGCGCTGGATTTCACGCCAACGCGGGTTCCTGATGATAGCCACGTCTCTATTGTACGTGCGTTTATGGCCCACCATCAGGGTATGACTATTACCGCGTTGGCCGATGCCCTATTGGGCGGCTTGTCCCGACAGCGGTTCCACGCAGAGCCGATCGTCCAGGCCACGGAATTGCTGCTTCAAGAGCGGGCGCCGCGCGACATAACCGCCACGCCTCCATCTGTCTCAGAGACCACTTTTGCTGCCAGTGTTCGGGAAATCGAGGGATCGCAGGATTCCCGAGAACTGAATCCTTACAGCGCCACCCCGGCGACGCAACTTCTGTCAAACGGTAGTTACGCTGTCATGCTTACTGCCTCAGGCGCGGGCTATAGTCGGTGGCGCGATGTGGCTATCACGCGTTGGCGCGAGGATGCTACTTGTGACAATTGGGGATCCCACCTCTACTTTCGCGACATTGAGACCGGCAAGATTTGGTCTGGTACCCACCAGCCGATCAGCCGACGCCCCGACAATTACACTGTCAGCTTCAAAGAAGACTGTGCCGAATTTTCGCGTCAAGACGGGGAGCTTATGACGCGTGTTCAGGTGCTCGTATCGGCCGAAGACGATGCCGAGGTAAGACGCGTCTGCATTTCGAATCGCGGTGACAGAATGCGGGAAGTCGAAGTCACATCCTATGCAGAGCTGGTTCTTGGACCGCAGGCTGCCGATCTTGCACATCAAGCGTTCTCCAAGCTTTTTGTAGAAACTGAGCACCTTGCTAATTTGGGCGCGCTGGTCGCCACCCGGCGTCGGCGAACGCCGGGCGAGACTGAGATCTGGGCAGCCCACCTCGCAGTTGTCGATGGTCAGGCTCTCGGGAAACCAGAATTCGAGACTGATCGGGCGCGTTTCCTGGGTCGGGGCGAAGGCGTGAGGACACCAGACGCAATCATGAGCGGCCGTCCCCTTTCGGGAACCACCGGATCTGTCCTTGACCCAATCTTTGCGCTGCGACGTAGGGTCCGCATTGCACCGGGCACAACGGTGCGTCTCGATTTCTGGACAATGGTCGCCGCGTCTAGGCCTGATGTCCTGGGACTCATCGACAAACATCACGATGTGGGGGCCTTCGAACGCGCCGCAGCCCTGGCCTGGACCCAAGCTCAGGTCCAATTGCATCATTTGGGAATAGATCGAATCCAAGCCCGCCAGTACCAGCAACTGGCTAGCCACATGCTGTATGCAGGCCCGACACTTCGTCCACCGTCCGACACGATTGAAAGCGGCCGGGGTGGACAACCTGACCTTTGGGGTATGGGCATTTCGGGCGACCTGCCAATCCTTTTGGTGCGTATTTCTGACATTCACCAACTCGATCTCGTACGCGAGGCGCTACAGGCCGTCGAGTACTGGCGCATGAAGCAACTTGCCGTCGACCTTGTGATCCTCAATGAACATAGCTCCTCCTATGCCCAAGACCTGCAGATTGGCCTCGAAACCTTGGTTCGCTCCAGCCAGTCGCGGCCCCAGCTAGGCGATGGCCACGCTGTGGGGCACATATTTATGCTTCGCGGTGATTTGATATCCCAAGAGGCGAGAGCGCTCCTGGTCGCCACAGCGCGCGCTATTTTAGTAGGCGACCGTGGCCGATTGTTCGATCAGTTGACCGGCGCACCTCAAGCCGAGGTCACCGAACCGCCCCAGCCCAAACCTCGGATCGCTGGATCCGATCTTCGAGTCACCAAGCCTTCGCCCGGTGTGGAATATTTCAATGGCCTGGGTGGTTTCACCGCAGGCGGTCGTGAGTACGTCACAGTCCTTGGCCCGGGCCAGGCGACACCAGCGCCTTGGATCAATGTCATAGCCAACCCCGATTTTGGCTTTCAGGTCTCCGCAGAGGGTGGAGGCTATGCCTGGTCAGTCAATAGTCGGGAGCACCAACTCACACCTTGGTCGAACGATCCCATTACAGATGCACCGGGCCAAGCCCTTTACATTCGTGATGAGGAAACCGGCGATCTATGGTCACCGACGGCATCTCCGATCCGCGACGAAGCGTCCACCTACGTCGCGCATCATGGCTGGGGTTATAGTCGCTTCGAGCACACCTCACATGGGATTAGCTCTGAGCTCTTAGAATTCGTTCCGCTCGCAGACCCGATTAAGATTTCGCGCCTGACCCTGCGAAACCTGTCTAACCGACCACGGCGACTGTCGGTGACAGCCTATGTCGAGTGGGTGTTGGGCGCGTCGCGAAGCTCCACATCTCAATTTGTCACCACGAGTATTGACCCTGATAGCGGAGCGATGATGGCGTCGAACCGTTGGACACCGGCCTTTGGTGAGCGCGTCGCCTTTGCTGACCTCTGTGGTAAGCAGATGCGCTGGACAGCCGACCGCCGGGAGTTCATTGGCCGTAATGGCACACTTTCTTGGCCTGCTGCACTCGTTAATGGCGGGCAGTTGTCGGGCCGCGTTGGATCTGGCCTCGACCCCTGCTCGGCGCAACAGCAAATAGTCGAATTGCAAGCCGGCGGATCCGTCGATGTTGTATTTTTGCTAGGCGATGCAAGCGACGTCGTCGCCGCGCGCGAACTGATTGCCCGTTACCGCAAGATCGACTTGGATGCGGTCATATCGGGGGTGCGAGAGTTCTGGTCGAGCACGGTCGGCAAGGTCCAGGTCAAGACACCTGACCGATCAATGGATGTCATGCTGAACGGCTGGTTGACCTACCAAACCCTATCCTGTCGCGTTTGGGCGCGGTCGGGATTCTATCAGGCCAGTGGGGCCTACGGGTTCCGCGATCAGCTGCAAGACGGGATGGCTCTGGCAACAATCCATCCACAGATCACCCGTGAACACCTCCTACGCGCGGCAAGCCGTCAGTTCCTTGAGGGCGACGTCCAACACTGGTGGCTACCCCATTCCGGTCAGGGTGTGCGCACGCGGATCTCAGACGATAGGGCGTGGCTGGCCTTCGCCACCGCCCATTATGTGAAGGTCACCGGTGATGCGGAGGTCCTGAACGAAACAGTGCCTTTCCTCAACAGCCCGATCCTTGAGCCAAGCGAAGATGATCGTTTCTTTCAGCCAGAGATTACAACGCAGGTGGGGTCAATCTTCGAGCATTGCGCCCGCGCCTTGGATGCCAGCTTGGCCGTCGGCGCGCATGGTCTTCCGCTGATTGGAAGCGGCGACTGGAATGATGGGATGAATCGCGTTGGGGCCGAGGGAAAGGGTGAGAGCGTTTGGTTAGGCTGGTTGCTACATGCAGCCCTCGAGGCATTCTCCGACCTCGCCGAGGCCCGCGGCGACACCGCGCACGTTAGCTCATGGCGCGCCCACATGACCGCCCTTGGTCTGGCCCTCGAAGGCGAGGCCTGGGATGGGCACTGGTACAAGCGCGGTTGGTATGATGATGGCGCTCCGCTCGGTTCAACACTCAGCAGCGAATGTCGCATTGATTCCATTGCGCAGGCTTGGTCGGTTCTATCAGGCGTCGGTTCCCACGATCGAGCAGCTCAGGCCATGTCGGCTGTGGAACGTGAATTGATCCGGCCTCATGACGGTTTGGCCCTGCTATTCACCCCCCCGTTTGACACTGGCTTGCAGGACCCCGGATATATCAAGGGATATCCACCCGGCCTAAGAGAGAACGGTGGCCAGTATACTCATGCCGCACTATGGTCAGTCATGGCGCTGGCGGAGCTCGGTGAGGGCGATAAGGCCGCTGCTCTATTTTGGATGCTCAATCCGATTAACCACGCCCGCACCCGAACCGATGTGCATCGCTATAAGGTCGAACCCTATGTTGTCGCCGCAGACGTCTACTCTGCGCCGGGACATGTCGGACGAGGGGGATGGACTTGGTACACCGGATCTGCGGCTTGGATGCAACGTGCGGGTATCGAGAGCATTCTTGGTCTGCGTATCGAGGGCGAAATGCTTAGCCTCAACCCTTGCATACCAGCGTCGTGGCCCCGCTTTGAAATCCACTATCAGCACAAGACTTCACTCTACGAAATTGCTGTTGAAAACCCGCATGGGGTTCAGCAAGGCGTGACAAACCTAGTCTGCGACGGCGAAATCATAGCGTCTGGCGCACTCCCCATCGCCCTAAGAGACGACGGCAAGACGCACCGCATCGAGGTCCGGCTGGGCTCAGAATCATAGCCTTTCGGCCTGTGAGGGGAACGCGGTAACCCACTCAGCCGATATTTCAGTTGATCCTTCCACGCGGTCGCACCATCACACGCCTGCAATGATCGATCATGCCCTGCCCATCGCTGTCGTCGCCCTTTACCGATTTTCGCGATTCAGCGATTGCGAGAGCATGCGCGATGGGTTGGTCCAGATCTGCACCCAGAATGGTATCAAGGGAACGGTATTGCTGGCCGCTGAGGGCATAAATGGCACCATTGCGGGGTCGCCCAAAGGTATCTCGGCTGTATTGGCCCACATCCGCACCCTACCCGGCTGCGACCGCCTCTCAGTCAAAGAGTCCCGCGCTCAGACCATGCCCTTCTATCGTTTGAAGGTGCGGATCAAGCGTGAGATCGTCACCATGGGCCACGCGCATATCGACCCTTTGAAGGACGCTGGCCACTATGTGGCAGCGGACGACTGGAACGCGCTCATCAGCGAGCCCGACACCTTAATTATCGACACGCGTAACGCTTACGAGGTGAAGGTTGGCACGTTTGCGAAAGCCATAGATCCAGGCACCAACGGCTTCAGAGAGTTTCCCGAATGGTTCCGCGCTAACCGGGAGCGTCTACTTGCCGGAAAGTCGGCTCCAAAGGTCGCAATGTTCTGCACGGGTGGCATTCGTTGCGAGAAGGCGACAGCTTTCCTGAAGTCCGAGGGCCTAGAGGCAGTTTACCACCTCGAAGGCGGCATCTTGAAATACCTCGAAACGGTGCCCGAACCCGCCAGCCTCTGGGAGGGGGAATGCTTCGTCTTTGATCAACGTGTCGCAGTGGGCCACGGCCTGGTGCCCGGAACCCATATCCTTTGCCACGGCTGCCGCATGCCTGTGAGCCGCGAAGATCAAGCATCAGCTTACTTTTTGGAGGGTATCACGTGCCCAGCTTGCCACGGCAAAAGGGATGCCAGTCAGAAAGCAGGCTATCAAGAGCGTCAACGCCAAATGGCTTTGGCTTCGGCACGAGGTGTAGACCATCTCGGCGGTGCTTCGGCGGAGACATCCGAGGCAAAATAGGCTCGGCAAGAGCCTGAGGCTTGTGTTTTCCGCATATGCCCATTCGTTTATTGTTTCTTGTTTTAATTCAGTTACTTATCTCCATTTTCGCGCTGACGCCCATTGCCACGAACCGAGCAGGTTGCGAAGTCGAAGGTGGGGACTGGCGAATTTCCATCCAGGGAGTCTTAGCCGGTGCCTGACTGGGTCACACCAAGGGTCGGCAAATAACGATCGTCCGGGTTGAGCCAGGAGCTTCGTTAGCCGTTGAGGCGGCCGTGATCACGAGTCCAGATCACAGGGACAAGGGGAAACAAGAGATGAGAATGAATTGGCATTTGTCGGCAGGCATCGTCGCCTTGTCGGTGTTTGGAGCAGGCGTTTCGGGCGCAGCGGCTGCGGAAGCAACTGCAGCCAGCGATCAGGGCACAACGATTGAGACGCTCGTTGTCACCGCGACCCGGCGCGAAGAAAAGCTGCAGGACGTGCCGATCGCCGTCCAGGCCATCACGGGCGAAAAGCTAAGCGAACTGGGCATTACCGACTTTCAAAAGCTACTGGTCTATACACCAGACGTGCATGCCGCTGGGCGCGGGCCCGGTCAGAACACGGTCTATATCCGCGGCCTTTCCACTGACACGGCATCAATCCTTATCGGCGGATCAGCCGGCACCAACCCCAACGTCGCGGTCTATCTGGACGACGTGGCGGTCTCGATGCCGGTCCGCAACCTCGATGTCTACGCCGCCGACTTGGAGCGAATCGAAATACTCAAAGGACCGCAGGGCTCTCTGTTCGGAGCCAGCGCCATGGGTGGCGCGGTGCGTTACATCACAGCTAAGCCAGACCTTAGCGAGTACCATGCGGGCTTTTCCGGCAGCTACTCTGTCACCAAGAGCGGTGACCCTAGCGCTGCAGGCCAAGCCTTCATCAACCTACCGATCATTGCAGACAAATTCGGCATTCGCGTTGTGGTCTATAGCGATCACAAGGGCGGCTATATCGACAACATTCCCGCCACCTATCAGATGCCGCTGACCTCGCCCGGCTTCAAGGGCCGACCTGGATTTGCAGCCATCGCGCGGCCGACCGTCAGCAATGGGCCATTGGTCAAGCAGAACTTCAACACGGCCGACTATCAGGGCCTTCGCATCTCGGCCTTGTATCAGATCAACGACGACTGGAGCATCGCGGCGCAACACCTGACCCAGACGCTCAATACCGAGGGTGTGTTCGATTACGACCCGACCCTGGGCGACCTGAAGGTCAAGCGCTTCAATCCCGATGACTTGCAAGACAAGGGTGACGTTTCGGCTTGGACTGTAAAGGGCCGGCTTGGCCAACTCGATCTGCTCTACACCGGCGGTTACATCAACCGTCGCGCCGTGCAGCGGACCGACTACACCAACTACTCGTCCTCAGGTCCTTTCGCGGTCTATTACAATTGTGACTATGCGGCCTACGTCCATGCCTATGGCGGCACCGCGACCCTGCCGGCGACGGCAGCCTGTCACAATCCCAAGAACCATGTCTTCAATCAAACCCGGAACACCCGCTTCACGGAGGAATTCCGAGTGGCGACCCCGGCTGACTGGCGACTGCGCGCAATTGGCGGTCTCTATTTCGACCGCGATTTCATCTACAGCCAAGACCACTTCGCCTATGAAGGCTCGTTAGAGTCCGGGTTCCCGTCACAGAATAACCCGTTGACGAAGGTCAAAACGATCGACCGCAACATCACTGACCCGACGGTGCAGTTCATCAATGACATTACCCGCTCTGATCGCCAGATCGCGGTATTCGGCGAAGTCGCCTATGACATCATCCCCGAGCAACTGACCCTGACCGTTGGCGGTCGCTATTACGATCAGAAGGTCACCATTGCAGGAGGCGCGAGCTTCGGCAGCCGTTTCAGCCAGTTGGCCGACCACGGCCGGCCCGTTGAAGGCCCACTGTTCACACCCAAGACCGAGAAGGGCTTCATCCCCAAGGTTAACCTGACCTACAAGCCACAACCGGACCTAATGTTCTACGGGACCTATTCAGAAGGCTTCCGGCCCGGCGGCTTCAACCGTGGCGGCGGCACACCGGCTTCGGCTGGCGGTGACCCGCTGTTCAAGGTGCCAGTGTCTTACGGCACCGACACCGTCAAGAACTACGAGCTTGGCTGGAAGACCCAGTTTTTCAACAACAGCCTGCAGTTCAATGGCTCAGCCTTCTTCATCCAATGGAATAATCTACAGTCCCAAGTTTACCGCCCGAAGGACTCGTTCCTAACCTTCGTCCAGAACGCTGCGGATGCTGAAATCAAAGGTGCCGAAGCCAGCATGATTTGGCGTGGCGTGCCCGGCCTTACGGTCACCAGCGCTGTTGCCTATACCCATGGCGAACTCACCCGGGTCACGAAGGGGGTTTCGAACCTTCGCCCAGTGGGCAGCCAGCTAGCCTTGACGCCAGAGCTTCAGGGCAATCTGGGGATGCGCTATGAACGCGAGTTCGGCGATGGGATGAACGGCTATGTCCGTGCGGATGCACAGGCTGCTGGCCGGATGTTGTCCACCATCGACCGCGGTGCCGATGCCTTCGGTAATCCGCTTCAGGGTGACTTCCACCTGAAGGCCCACCAGACCTTCGACGCCGCTGTGGGGGTGGTGAAGGACAATTGGACGTTCGAGGTGTTCGGCGAAAACTTGTCAGATACCCGCGCGCAACTCTATGCCAACGCCTCTGACCGCGTTCTGCGGATCACCACAAATCGGCCTCGTACGATCGGCGTGAGATTTTCGTCGAAGTACTAGTTAAGCTGCCGAACGAGTCATGCCGAAGGACGTCGATGTCCTTCGGCATGATGTCTTTAATCGGCGACCCCCGGGGGTAACCCTTGAGCATGCAAGACCAACAGCCAGCGAACCCGGCGGAGTCGGCTACGGAAGAAGCCCGGCTGCGGCTTCAGTCCGGCGACCTGATCGGCGCGCTCAGCCTGGCGCGAGGGGTGCTAGCCGATGATCCGTCCGAACCTGACGCCCTCTACATTGTTGCGGTCTGCCTGCGCCACCAATCCCAGCCGGGAGAAGCGTTAGAAGTCCTGGAACAATTGCTGGCGGTCCAGCCTGGCTATGGTCGGGCGTTCCAAGAACAAGGCTATTGCCACCGCATCCTGGGCAGGCCGGACTTGGCTGTTCAGGCCTTCGATCGGGCTACCGGCGTCAATCCCGGACTGATCGCAAGCTGGAATGCCGCAGCCGAGTTGCATGCGGAAGCCGGCCGCCAAGAGAGGGCCAGCGCGGCGCGCGCTCAGGCCCAGTGGTTGACGGGCCTGCCGCGTGAACTGATCAGTGTCATCAGCTTTCTCCACGAGGGCCGCCTGTATAAGGCAGAACGGTTATGCCGGGCCTTCTTGCAGGCCAACGGCCACCATTTCGAGGCCATGCGGCTACTAGCCGAAATTGGGATGCGATCGCACGCCGTGGAAGAGGCCGAATTCCTGCTGGAGAGTTGCGCTATCCTTCGCCCAGATTACCTTCCAGCCCGCTTCGACTTCATCAAGCTCCTCAACAAGCGCCAGAAATTCGAGCAGGCGCTGCAAGAGGCCGAGGCGATCCGCGAGATCGCGCAAGACAGCCCACAGTTCAAGCTGCAGTACGCAAACCAGCACCTCGCCGTAGGCAATTTTGAAAGAGCCTTAGCGCTGTATGAAGAGCTACGGGCCGAAGCTCCTAATGATCCGATCATTTGTCTCACGCATGGCCACGCGCTCAAGACTGTCGGGCGGCAGCAGGAGGCCGTGGCCGCCTACCGCCAAGCCTACGCGCTTCGCCCTGACCTGGGCGACGCATATTGGAGCCTCGCGAACCTAAAAACTTACCGCTTCAGCGACGACGAAATCGTGCAAATGCAAACTGCGGAGGCCGCAGCGCAAACGAGCTTGTTCGATCGCTACTCTCTCTGTTTTGCACTAGGCAAGGCCCTTGAAGACGCGGCCAACTATCGCGCATCTTTCGACTATTACGAGCGCGGCAACCGGCTGAAGCGGGAAGAGCTCAACTACAGCGCAGACCGGATGCACGTTGATCTGGTCGCGCAGGCCAATCACTGCACGCCACAGTTATTTGCATCAAGACAGGGTACAGGTTGCCCCACACCGGATCCGATCTTTATCATCGGCCTGCCTAGAGCTGGCTCCACATTGCTAGAGCAAATCCTCGCTTCGCACTCACAGGTCGAGGGCACGATGGAGTTGCCCAACATCCTTGCCTTGGCCCACAGGCTGGACGGTCGCCGACGCGTCGATGATGAGCCGCTCTATCCCGCCAATCTGGCAGAACTAACCGCAGATGAATTGCGCGACTTCGGCGAGGCCTACATTCGCGACACTGCCGTTCATCGCAAGGGTGCACCTTTCTTCATCGACAAGATGCCCAACAACTTCCGGCACATAGGCCTCATTCACCTCATACTTCCCAACGCCAAAATCATCGACGCCCGACGTGAGCCGATGGCCTGCTGCTTCTCTGGCTTCAAGCAACTGTTCGGCGAGGGTCAGGACTTCACCTATGGTTTGCCCGAGGTTGGCCGCTACTACCGCGGCTATGTTGACCTTATGCGGCACTGGGACAAAGTGCTGCCTGGCCGGGTGTTGCGCGTGCAATACGAAGACGTGGTCGCCGACCTAGAGACCCAGGTCCGCCGTATCTTGGCACATTGCGACTTGCCTTTTGAGCAGGCCTGCGTCGATTTCCACACCACCGAGCGCGCCGTCCGCACAGCCAGCTCTGAACAGGTCAGGCAGCCGATCTTCCGCAGCGGGCTTGATCAATGGGAAAACTTCGAGACCTTCCTCTCGCCTCTGAAAGAGGTGTTGGGCCCAATACTCACCAGCGAAGCTGCCCCTCACCGTCTAAGGACACCGCATTGACTCAAGCCATCGAAGCTGTGCCGACCGCCTCGCCTCCGTCGCTTATGCGCTGGTACGTCCTTGGGATCATGTGCCTGGGTTACGCGATCAACATTGCCGACCGCTACGTCGTGACCACGGTGATGGAGCCGATGCGGTTGGAGCTAAACCTGACCGATAGCGGCATCGCCTTTTTGACCGGCATCCCCCTGGCAGTCTTTTATGTCACCTTAGGCATTCCGATCTCGTGGCTCGCCGACCGGGCCAATCGGCGCAATATCCTGGCGGGGGCCTTGGTGCTTTGGTCAGGCATGACCGCGCTTTGCGGCCTGTCGCAAAACTACCTCCAGTTCATGCTGGCGCGGATTGGCGTCGGCGTCGGCGAGGCCGGTGGCACCCCTCCGGCCAACTCGATCATCGCGGATAATTTTGTTGCGGCACGACGCCCTATGGCCATGACTGTCTTTGCCCTAGGTGCCCCACTTGGGGCCTGGATGGGTGCAGATATGGCCGGGGCCGTGGCCAATCTCTATGGCTGGCGGGCGGCTTTTCTGGTTCTGGGCATCCCTGGCTTGCTGCTCGGAATCATTGTTTTCCTGACGATCCAAGAGCCCCAGCGCGGTCGCCTGGACGCCAGCGATCAGACGGCTAAGCCCACCTTCAAAGAGACCATGGCGTTTCTCTGGAAGCAGAAGGCGTACTTCCATGTCTGCATGGGTGGCGGCGTCTCGGCCCTATGGGGCTGGGGGTTGATCTGGTTCACACCGACTTTTTTACAGCGCGCCTATCATTTGGATGTTGGGCAAGCCGGTGGCTTGATCGGACCGATCCACTTGATCGCCGGGTTCGCGGCCATCGTTGCGACAGCTTGGCTATTGTCCCGTCGATTCTTTGACGACCCACGACACGTCTGTTGGCTGGTTGCAGGCGGCGTTGCCCTCTCTACCATCCCATCGTTCTTCGCCTTCTACACTCACGAACTTTGGGTGGCCAAACTGATGTTCTGGCTGTTTATCCCGGCGATCTATTTCTACATCGGCCCGGCCATGGCCCTGATCCAGAACCTGGCACCGGCCAAGATGCGAGCGACCTTTATTGCGGTGTCCTTGCTTGTCGCCAACGTTTTGAACCTGATTGTGGCGCCACAGGCGGTCGGCTTTATGAGCGATCACTTTGCCGGGCCAGCCGGGGCCGACGCAGAGTCCTTGCGCTTGGCGCTCCTGATCCTCGCGCCCACAGGTTTTTGGTCAGCCTACCATTACTGGGCCGCAACCAAGACCATTGTCGCCGACCAGAAGCTCGCTATCGGCTATGCCTGAGCCTTTGGAACCTTGGGGATCGACAGCATGTTGAGAACTTGGCTGCCAGCCTTGGCCATTGTCTGCGTCGCCTGGACCGCGTCTGCCACTGAGCCGCTCAGCCGCCCGGGCATTGACGCGCCTGAATTGGCCCACCTTGGCACCCATACCGTCGGCCTGAGGTCAATCACGTTCATCGACAAAACGCAGCCACCTGCCCCCGCACGGATCAAAGGCGGCAAGGCACTCACCGACCGCATCCTTGAGGTCGACATCTGGTATCCAGCAATACCTCGCCGGAGCGCTAAGGCTGTCAGCTACGCCGATACTCTACCCGGCGAGCCCCCAATCGGGCCTGTAGCTTTCACGGTTCAGGGTTTGGCCGTGCGAAATGCGGTGGCCGATGGCGGTCGCTATCCCCTGGTCATCGTCTCGCATGGCTATAGCGGAACACCGGCCGCCATGACGTGGCTAAGCGAAAACTTGGCGTCGAAGGGGTATGTTGTCGCGGCAATCCATCATCGCGATCCGGACATTAGCGATCTGGCCAACTTCGGCCAACCTGCCCTCCGCCGTCCGCTCGACATAAGTTTTGTCGCCAAGACTCTCCGGGAGCAGGCAAGAGCTGGGATCTTGCCAGGCGTGGATCCTGACCGGGTCGCTGTGATCGGCTATTCGATGGGCGGCTATGGGGCCCTCACTGTGGCTGGTGCGACCCTCAACCCCACCGGGCGACCTGCTCAAAGCGTTTCCAACGGGGACCTGAAACCCTACCTTCGCGGCGGGTCCAAGGTCGACAGTCTGACCATCCCCGGACTAAAGGCGGTGGCGGTCATCGCTCCCGCAGGCGGCGGTCAAGGTTTCAGTGCCTGGGGTGCCGAGGGACTGGCCGACCTCAAAACACCGCTGATGGTGATCGCTGGTGATCGGGACCGGACGGTTGGATATGCCGACGGCGTGCGCACCGTATTTGAGCAAACCGTCCACGCTGACCGCTACCTCCTGGTGTTCCAGAATGGCGGCCACAACATCGGTATGAATGCCGCGCCGGCCGAGATGCGCAGTCGGCTATGGGACTTCGATTGGTTCGAAGATCCCGTTTGGAGTAAGGCGCGAACGGCCGGTATCCAGCAGCACATGATCACCGCATTCCTCGATCTCTGGGTAAAAGGCGACGAGACTCGAACCGCATATCTGAACGTCGATGTCCCTATTTCCAATGACACCAAATGGCCGACCGGCGGGCCTCTCGGCTACGCGGCCATTAGCCCGGGTGGACATGGCGCGACCTGGAAAGGATTTCCGCGCAATCACGCATTGGGACTAGAGTTGTACCACGCCGTCGCTGTGCGCTAAGCGCCTTCCTCGGTGACCAAGTCAACAGGGTCCAAGGGTAATGCCGTGCGCTTGTCGGCCGCAAACCGGCCCAGAAACCATGTCCGGAACAGCGCTATTGCGGGATCGCCCAGATCTTCAGCATGGAACTTCAAGTAGTAGCCAAACCCGTCCTCCATGACTGAGTCATAGGGTCGGACCAGTCGCCCATCGGCGATCTCGGCGGCAAACATATCGATGTCAGCAAGAGC
>JANLPX010000064.1:0-2352 GCA_031367485.1 Alphaproteobacteria bacterium
TTGAAATCAGCGGAAGAGATAAGCAGCCACTAGCGCGCCTCCGAGCGGGCCAGAGGCGAGAAACGGCCAGATGAATATGCGATGAAATGCAGTTTGGTCGACTTCGCCGTCAGGCAGTCGGCACAGGCGGCCTATCAGCGCGCTGCTGATCGTATTGAAAACCTGACCCAGAACCACCGTCCCAAAAAAGAACACGAAAGCTGCGCTCTTCCAAGAATGTTGGAAGATTCCCGCGCTGATTGCAGGGCCCAACAGTATAATTTGATGGATAATCTTCAGGCCAAACGGCAACCTGTCGTAGGCGTTCACTGCATCCCTCCCGCGCCGCGTTACCCTACGCCGAAATGCGCTTCCTGTAAGGTCCACGTTTTCTCGGCTGTGGGCGGTTCGCCTCAATCCGCTCTGCGATATCTTCCATCGACCAGAGCCTATCTGTGACCCCTGCCGCCTTAGCCACTTAGGTTGGCCTATAGCACTATCAGTCACTAGCGCGCTTCGGTTCCCGGCCCTTGTAAGCCCGTCAATCCGATCCGATGGATCATCCGGCGCTAAGAGAGACAGACCACACGACACCCTAAGTACACGCAGCCGCCGACCACATCTCGATCTGGTTGATGGCATTGGCGGGTAAGTAGTTGCAGCCTACGCGCCAAGGCTGGGCGTCCGCCCAGGCCCAGGCCTGCTCCGAGGTCCAAGGTTCTGTCACGGCTTGTTGACCCCATTTTCGAGATGCGCCGCGCCCGCCAATGGCGATTGCAGCAGCGCGGTCATCAGCGACGCGCGGATCGCAGCGACAAGGCAGCGGGCATCCGCAAGACCCCAGGGTTCCATATGGATCGGCAGGGCCAGGGCACCATGGACGCCGGCCCACAGGGTCTGGGCCATCACGTCAGCGTCGCCCGGCGCGATCTGCATGGCCGCTTGGTCTTCTCGGCATCATTCCCACAATCACCGGTCTCCTCAGCGGCAGGATACGTACCGATACGCCAATGCACACTCTGTACGACGTGTTCGGTGTGCCAAGCCAAGATGATCCCCCGCCTGGAGATCTCTTCACCTAGGAGATTCCCACAGGCCTGCCCCTACATGTTCAACGAGAGTTAGGAACTAGATATTGGATCAACGCATTTGGGCCTTTTCCGAGGTCTATACCTTGGATTTGATCTGGCTTTGTTCTTTTCAAACAGGATGGATCGCGCTATATTCTTAACATGTACGACCTCATCGATACCTCCCAGTTTCCGGTCGGAAACAACTTGGACTACGAAAGCCCAGCTGAGGTCGAAAGGATTCGGACGCTGGAGGCGGACCTTTGGAGCTTCTTACACCGTGACAGCCTAACAGGGTTCGTCGAGGAGGTGGTGTTCGCCTTTGGCTTGGCCCCAAAGCTGGGCCTTTTTCTGATCCGCTTGAAGCCCGACGGAAAACCCGAGGATGCTGAGCGTTGGGCTGTCGTCGGCGATGTTCCGCCAATGCATTTCGAGACGGATGACACACCGACGCCTGCCCTGGCGCTTCGGATGTACTGCGCAATTGCCCAGGATTGGGCCGATAATGTCATGGCAGGGCGCGACCTGTTAGACAGTTATCCGATTGAGGCCGCCCCCACGCGAGAGCACGCTGAGATGCTGCTGGGTCGAATCGAATTTATCCGGACCAAGCTTATCCCTTTGGCGGTATCTCCGCCAATAGACTTCACTTCGAAGCGACGAACGCCTCAATACCGCCGAAAATGAAGGTCGTGACGTCGTCGATCATCTTCTGGCGGTCGCCACCGAGTCGTCGCCACTGAAACTAACGCTGTCGCACCGGCGACTCACGCGAAACGAGCAGTTTGAGCATCTCCTTTGCATCAAATGGCGCACCGTCGGCGCGCAGGATGTCATGGAACCAGACCTCTAACTCCAGCGGTCGATATAGAAAAGTATGCGTTCAGTTCACTCAGTCAATCGACCATCCTGGGCGCGAACTTGATTCCCGCTGGTCGCTCGGCGAGACTGATTTCCATGATCCTGCCTGACGTCAAACCGCTCGGTGCCATCGTCTTGACCGGCGGACGCTCGACACGCATGGGCGAGGACAAGGGCGCTCGTGTCTGGGGGGCGCGGCGGGCCGTCGATTGGGTGGTTGATCTGGCCGGCAAGATGGGAGCCAGCCACGTGATCACGGCCGGGAGTTTCGAGTATGGCTTTGACCACGCCCCGGACCCGACGCTCCATGCCGGGCCTGTTTCCGGCATCGTATCTGGACTGGAGAAGCTCGACGGCCGATTTGCCCGAGTTTTGGTGCTGGCAGTGGATGCCCCGACCATCTTGGAGCGTGACCTTAGCCCGCTGTTGGCCACAGGCAGTC
>JANLPX010000074.1:0-10051 GCA_031367485.1 Alphaproteobacteria bacterium
CGCTTTTCGGGGTCAATGGAGACGACCGTCAGATCGCTGCGCCCTTCCAACCGCTGACGAATCTGCAATCCCGTCGTACCGGCTTCGCCGTCGATAAATACCGTGTGGGTCATGGTCTTGATCCAGCAACAACAAACCGAAATAGAAAAAGGCGCTCCGGTTTCCCGAAGCGCCCCTGTCAAACACGAATGTCCGCAGCGGTTTAGCGCTTCGAGAACTGGAAGCTGCGTCGAGCCTTGGCTTTGCCGTACTTCTTACGCTCAACCACGCGGCTGTCGCGGGTCAGGAAGCCATGCGGCTTAAGCACCGGGCGCAAGCCCGGCTCAAAATAGGTCAAGGCCTTAGAGATGCCGTGACGGATCGCGCCGGCTTGGCCAGAAAGGCCTGAACCTTCAACGGTCACAACCACATCAAACTGTCCGACACGGTCGGTCACTTCCATAGGCTGAGCAATCATCATGCGCAGCACCGGACGGGCGAAATAGATCAGCTGGTCACGACCATTGATGGTCACTTGGCCTTTGCCCGGCTTGATCCAAACGCGGGCGACCGCGTTCTTACGCTTGCCCGTCGCATACGAGCGGCCCTGGGCATCGACCTTGCGCTCGTGAACCACGGCGTCAGGCTGGGGGTTGGACGACATGCTCTGCAGGGCGTCGAAACCAGTAGGGGTTTGAGATTCAGACATCTGTCTTACGCGCTCCGCACGTTCTTGGAGTTCATGGCGGCGAAGCCGATGGTCTCAGGGGCCTGGGCCTCATGAGGATGTTCCGGCGAGTTGTAGATGCGCAGGTGGGTCATCTGAGCGCGGGCCAAGGGGCTTTCCTTGGGCAACATGCGCTCGACGGCTTTTTCCAGAACCCGCTCGGGGAACCGACCGTCAAGAACTTGACCGGCGGTACGTTGCTTCACGCCACCCGGGTGACCGGTGTGACGGTAATAGATCTTGTCGGTCAATTTCTTGCCGGTGAACTTCACCTTGTTGGCGTTGACCACCACGACATAGTCGCCGCAATCGACATTGGGGGTGTAATCAGGCCGGTGCTTGCCGCGAAGGCGCATGGCGATGAACGATGCGAGACGGCCAACGACCACATTCTCAGCATCGATCAAGATCCACTTCTTCGTGACGTCGGCGGGCTTCAGCGAAGCCGTCGTCTTCTGCATGGGAACGATCCGTAAGAGCTTCACGAGCGGCGCCCGCGATCAGAGGGGCGGCTGTTAAGCGATTGAGTCCTAGGTGTCAATAATTGAAACGTCGAGTGCCCAGAAAACCCTTACAAGACAAGGCTTAGCTCAATATGGTACTAGAATACCACATGTCCTACAAACCCCGTATGGCGAGATAAGCTTGCACCGCCAAGACTGAGCCGATGATAAGGATCAGGCCTACCGAGAAGTATGGCGCGCGTTGTAGAACGACCTCGATCCCGGGCCACCTCTTGGTCGCGCCGCGCACGCCAACTGCGGCGACCACACCGGCCATAACCATGGTCACGGCCAATCCAACACTAAACCCGGTCACCAGCACCGCTCCGGCCGTGATCTGCTTGAGTTGCAAACACAGCAGCAAAACGGTGATCGCCGCTGGGCAGGGGATCAGCCCCCCCGTCAATCCGAATAGGACGATCTGTCCCGTAGTCACCTCACGGCCAGCAAACTGGGTTTCAATAGCTTTGGCGTGGGCTTTCGCATGGGCGTCCTCTCTTTCGTCGATGATTTGTTCCGTATGGACGTGGGAGTGGTCGCCATGATCATGGGGCCCGTGGTGATGGTGGTGACCATCATCATGGCCAGTGGCGGGCGCTCGGGCGCGCTGCAGCCGCCAGAACATCCAAAGGGCCACGCCGATCATTATCAGCGCTGAGATTAGCTGGAAGTAGGGCTCGTCTGTTTCTTGGAAATTTCGCCCCAGATAGAGCCCGCCTAGCGCAACCAACCATACCACAAGGGAATGAGAAATCGCTGCGGATAGGCCTAGTAGTACCGCCTGCCCCACAGTGCCTCTTACAGCGACAATGAAGGCGGCCATCATCGTCTTAGAATGGCCTGGCTCGAGCCCGTGTAGTGCGCCGAGCAGCATAGCACTGGGAATGAACAGCCACATGTTGCCAGCATCGCGTTGGAGCAGATCAGCAAGACCCTGCATCTCTTATGGCCTCTCAAAGATACTTGGTGAGCTTCTTGATTTCGGTCAGGTCACTTGCGCCGCCATCTTCCAGGCAGTGCTCTATATGATCGTGGATGAGTTCTCGCTTGGCAGCGCTGATGGCCGCTTCAACCGCATGCAGTTGTTGGGCGATGTCGACGCAGGCGCGTTCGCCTTCCAACATTCCAATGACGGACTTAAGGTGCCCTTCGGCCCGCTTGAGTCGTGCTCCGATAGCTACATGGGAAAGATGTTTGTCCGACATGCCATTATCCTATCCCCCTGGAGGGGATATCGACAATAGCTAGTTTCCGCTTTTGGGCCCCTAAGGACGCCGTACCCGCCAGCAAAACGCCGTCGCGATCGCAAGCACGAGAGCTGCTGTGATCTGATGCAGAATGCCCAACCATAATGGAACGTGGCTCATGAGCGTCGCGATACCCAATAGGGCCTGGATCACAACACCCGAACAAAGCCCGTAGGCCAACCATGTCGAAGCCGGCGCGAGATATCGCGAGCGCGATGCCCCGACGGCAGCAGCGACGGAGGCGATCAAAAGCCCATAGGCCAGCATACGGTGATGGAACTGAACGGCAGCCTGACTGTGCGCCACAGTGGCCCATAGGCTTACCCCGCTATAGTCCGCCGGGAAGACCGCGCCGTTCATCATGGGCCAGTCATTGTACACCAGCCCCGCATCATTCCCCGCGACTAGCGCCCCAAGCAGAATTTGGAGATACACAAGGCCTAGCAGTGCCCACGATCGTTTGGTCCATGGGCTAGGGACACTGACTCTGGCCTGACCTGCCCAGGCCTCAAGACCAGTCCAGACCAATCCGGCCAGCAACAGGAACGCCAGACCCAGATGAGTCATAAGCCGCTCTGGGGCCACAGACACACGTTCGGTTAGGCCACTTGCCACCATCCACCAGCCCACGCCCCCCTGTAGGCCGCCAAGTCCAAATAGGACAACGCAACGCCAGATGAGCCGTCTGGGCAGTTCCTTTCGCACCAGGAAGTAGATCAGCGGCAGACCGAATGCGACACCGACCAAACGACCCAGCAGTCTATGAGCCCACTCCCACCAGTAGATCGACTTAAATGCCTCTAGGCTCATGCCCTTGTTGAGCTGCGTATACTGCGGGATCTGGCGATAACGCGCGAACTCCTCAGTCCAGTCTTTGTCCGACAAAGGAGGAAGTGCGCCTGCGACTGGCTTCCACTGCGTAATCGAAAGGCCAGAGTCGGTCAGGCGGGTAGCACCGCCCACGACGACCATGGCCAAAACCAATGCCGCCACCGCAAACAACCAAATGGCAACTGGACGAGAACGATCAGAACGAAGGAACGAAGTCATGAACAGTGACCGGGGGATTTGATACTGAGCATTCCGCTAACCCAGATGACGCCCGCCGTCCACGGTCGGCTGAGTTTGCAACGCGATAGGTGACCCCAGGCGAAGAGATGGATATAGACCGCGTATGATGTCTCCACGCATTCGAAAATTAGTCGGTGGGTTCGGCTTGCTCGTCTTTCTGGGCGGTTATATCTGGGCCGCCTCGACAATTTCAGACCACTTACCGGATAGCGGCGCAGTCCGACTAGCCTTCTATGCCGTTGCCGGGTTGGGTTGGGGCCTTCCGATCTTGCCCTTGCTCTCGTGGATGGATCGAGGGCGCTGACCCTAGCCGCACTTTGGCCAGGATCGCGCCTAACTCCGGAATTCCAATCCCGACCGTCCAGGCGCAAGCCGCGCCGAGCATCAGTGCTGGCCACAAACTTACAACCAGACCCATCGGCCATCCGACTTGGGAAAAGCTTAGAAACCAGCCAACCCCAAACCCGCACAGTCCTGCTGCAACGGCTGCACAAACGTGGAGTCGAACCCGTCTCACTCGAAACCCCCGCACGCCAACTCGGTGCTTACTCACACCAAACGGTTGAGCGTGTTAGACGTTCCCGAAAAACAGATAGACGACAGCGCATGGCGAAGTGGCGATCTTAAACGCGCTAAACGAATTCACGCCGATGGTCGGAGCGACAGGATTTGAACCTGCGACCCCTTGACCCCCAGTCAAGTGCGCTACCAGGCTGCGCTACGCTCCGACATCGGCGAGCGGCCCTTCTAGCGGCTTGCCAAGTCCGGGCAAGCTGAATTTGAACACAGTAGGGAGATGCTAACCCAGCAACACAGCATCGAGGCGTCGCTTGGCCGCCAATAGCCCCGCCAGCGCGTTCGATAGGCCGTCAGGAGATCTGGGGCTAGCCGCAGTCAAGGTCATGCTGACCATCGGGGCTGGAATGCGAGCAACTACCGTTGGGCTTTGGCCCGCCGCCGCGATAAGACCTTTTAGACCATCAGCCTTATGGAGCTGCTGCACGCCCTTAATCGCATAGCCATTGCCGTGCAGGAGGGTCTTGATAGCAGCCAAAATTTGAATGTCATGCGGGCGATAGAACCGTCGTCCTCCCGCCCGCTTCATCGGCCGAATAAAGGAAAATCGAGTTTCCCAAAACCTCAAGACATGTTGTGGCACGCCAAGCTCGTCGGCGGCTTCAGAGATCGTGCGAAAGGCGTCAGGGCCTTTGGTCACGTGTCCTCACTTGGCTAGCGCGCGATCCACGCGCGCCTTCATAACTTGCGATGCTCGAAATCCGATAACCCGACGCGGTTCAATCGTCGCCGGTTCGCCCGTCTTGGGATTGCGTCCCATGCGCGCATTCTTGGCGCGCACTTGAAATACGCCAAATCCCGAGAGTTTAACCTGTTCGCCGCGCTCGAGAGCCACCGTCGCCAATTCCAACGTGCGCTCAACCAGCTCTGAACAATCCTGACGTGTGAGCCCGACCTCTTCGTGAACAGCTTCACAAAGATCGGCTCGCGTAACGGTCGCGCCCTTCATATTTGCTTCAATCCCGCCAAAAGCATCAATCTTGCCAGCCCCAACCGGCCAACCTCATACAGCCGTGATGAACTGATTGTCGCTTAAGGTCAAAGACTTCCAGGCCGCAACTGCGAACTTTATGCCGCCGTCCGCCTAAAGGCGGATAACGCAGGCACCCCAGGTCAAACCGCCACCCATCGCTTCCAGAAGTAACAATTGACCGGGCTTGATGCGCCCGTCTGCGATGCCTTGGGCCATGGCCAAGGGTATTGAAGCTGCTGAGGTGTTGGCGTGTTCGGCGACCGTGGATATCACCTTCTTATCATCAATCCCAAGGCGGCGCGCAACGCCCTCCAAGATCCTTTGATTGGCTTGGTGAGGAATGAACCAATCAACATCAGCCACGGCGATCCCAGCATCTACTGCCGCGGCAATCACAGCTTCAGAGATATTCACAACCGCGTGCCGGAACACCTGATTGCCTTGCATACGCAGATGACCAATCTGGCCGTTGGTTGACACGCCACCGTCTACATAGAGCAAGTCCTGCTTGGTTCCGTCTGCTCTCAAGGCAAAGCCCAACAGCCCACGATCGGCGGTCGTCCCCTCGCCTTCGCCGGGCTCAACAACAACTGCGCCGGCCCCGTCGCCAAACAGGACGCAGGTACCCCGGTCGGTCCAATCCATCAATCGAGTCATCGTCTCAGCGCCAATCACGAGCGCGCATTTGGCGCGCCGGCGAGCGACAAATCCGTCTGCAACGGAAAGCGCGTAAACAAATCCAGAGCAGACCGCTTGAACATCAAAGGCGATGCCCACCGGACAGCCGAGTTTGCGCTGAACTATGGCCGCAACCGCTGGAAAGGTTAGGTCGGGCGTGGTGGTACCCACGATGATCAGATCAACATCTTCAGGCGTCCTACCAGCCGCCTGCAAGGCGCGCTTGGCAGCCTCGACGGCAAGGTCTGACACAGGTTGATCGGCCGCGGCGCGATGGCGCTGGCGAATACCCGTACGCTCTCTGATCCATTCGTCCGTGGTATCAACGAATTTGGCTAGGTCATCATTGGTAACGACATCATTGGGCAAATATCCGCCCACTCCGGTCACAACACTGCGCAAGACTTTGGTCACTCAGGAGGGCTCCTCGGCCTGCGGCGCAGGTGGGGCTTGGAGCGCCGCCGCCAGACCGGACATGTTGCGTTCAATCTCGGCGGCAAAGTCGCTTTTCGCCAAACCAATCGCTAGCCCAATGGATTGACCAAAAGCGCGCTCATCTGCCCCCCCGTGACACTTAATGACCAAGCCATTTAAGCCCAACAGCGGAGCCGCCGGCGGCGGGTTCATCTTGTCACCAAATATCCGCAGCGCGGGTCTCGCCAATAAGGCACCCAACTTTGCACCCAGGGTCGATGTCAAAGCGGCCCGCAGTTCGTGGATGATGTAGGCCGCCGTGCCTTCAGCGGTCTTTAGGGCCACATTGCCGGTGAAGCCGTCTGTTACCACCACGTCGACGATATTTTTTGAGAGATCATCCCCCTCAACAAAGCCCCGATAATCGAGATTGAAGCGGCCACTCTTCAGAATTGCGTGGGCTTGGCGCACCTCTTCGTGCCCCTTCACGTCCTCAGAACCGACATTCAGGATACCAACTGTCGGCTTAGCGACGCCATAGGCAGCCCGGTGGTAGGCTTCACCCATAATCGCGAATTCGACCAAGCGCTCAGCATCGCAATCAATATTCGCGCCAGCGTCCAGAACCGTCGTCACGCCTCTAAGTCCAGGCCAAGGCACCACCAGCGGCGGACGGTCGACGTCGACGCTCATCCGCAAGATAAGCCGGGAGATTGCCATCAAACCGCCGGTGTTACCGCATGACACCGCTGCGACAGCTTCGCCGACCTTCACCGACTCCACGGCGTTCCACATCGAGGCACCTCGCCCGCGCCGCACCGCAATGGCTGGCTTTTCGTCAGAGGCGATCACCTTGTCCGTATGACGGATTTCAGAGCGAGTCTTCAGAACTGGATAACGTGCCAACTCGCGGCTAATTGCGGCTCCATCACCGTGCAACAGAAAGCCGACATCTTCTGAAAGGCTCTTAATTGCGCGGGCCAATCCAGGAATTGTAACAGAAGGGCCGTGGTCACCGCCCATCGCATCAATCGAAACCACTAGGGATCGGGTCACTTAGCTTCGTCCAGCCCCGCACATGTGCGCCTCAGAAGGATACAGGGCGTCGCGCCTGATGCAAACACACCCAAGGTCACGCTTCTTTGTCTGTGAGGCGTCTGAGGGCGGCAAATGGAGATTCTTCACGTGTCTCCGGCACATAATCGAAAACCACACCGGGCTTGCGCGGAAAGGGATCAATCGCCAGAGCCAAGTGCTCCACTACGTATCGCGATAGATTTATAGCATCGTCGTCCAATACATCGGGAGGGTCGGGCGACGCTGAGTCGAACTCTACCTCGGTGTTCGCCGCCTCAATGGGCGCATTCGGGCTCGCCTGAGGCACGACCCGAAACTCCATATCGCCCGCAACATCTTGCTCAAACACATCCAGACTTACACCGCAGACCTGAGCGACCTTCGCTTCAAACCGGCCAGTAACCTCGGCTCCGTCCAGCCATGGCCGATAGGAAAGCTCCGCAGACAGGACCTCCAAACTCTGGAGCCCAAGTTCTTTGGCTATCGCCGTCCGCGACGCCTCGTCGGCCTCAAGGCGCACTCGACCCTTGCCGCGCGCAACTTCTACCAGACTTAGGGTGCAGGGCCAGTTCACAAGGGCTTCCAATCAACCTGCCCCTCCAACAGGGAATCGAGATCCATATCCCGCAGACCCTCGACCTGATCCAACACATATCGTGTCAAGCCTGGGAGCCCGTCTGAGGTTGAACCTGCATAAACGGTCCTTTGCAGTAACCCCTCAAGCCCGCTTTCATCCGGCAGCGTCTTGAACGCGGCGTCATAATTCTTCACGCGACCGTAGAAGGCCTCGCCAAGTTTGCGCATCTTCTTGCCGACCGAGAGATCGCCGACCCCCATCTCCCGCAACGCATCATCTAGCGAGGACAGGTAGGTGTCGAACAGCCCTTGGGCCGTGTCCGTGGCTCGTGGACCCTGCTGCTTCAGTCGGTTGAGCACCAAGAATACATGTAAGGTATAGATCTCAAAACGTCCCTCAACCGTGTCGGGAGCCGAGAACGCATGATAGAGCGCGGGTAACCGCGCCTGATCAACACAGGCGTTGTAAAGCGCTAGTCCAGCGATCTGCGCGGGTTTGCGGCGGAATAAGCGGTCAAATATCACGTCGGCCTCGATTTCGCCCTGACAGGCCTCTAACGGCGGGATTGCAGTAAGGGGCTGCGAGCGATAGGTCAAAGCCCAGGATGACAAATAGGCCACTCATGTTTCGACCCGCTACTCTTGCCGCACTGGCAATCGTCCTTTTCGGTTCCGCGGCTTGCGCCCCGATCACCGCCTATTCAGGCTTTCAAGCCATTGATGCCAACCCTAAGGACATCAAAGCGGGCGAGGATACCAAGTCGACTGTGCGCGGCAAACTGGGTTCTCCCTCAGCGACCTCGACCTTCGATCCGAACGTGTGGTTCTACATCGATCAGGTCAAGGAAACCGTGGCGTTTCGCAGGCCGGTAACCACCCGTCGCGACGTCACCGCCATCGCCTTCAATAAGGATAGCGAGATGGTCGAGACCGTGAACCAATATAGCCTGAAGGACGGCAAACTCATTGCCTTCAACGGCCGTGAAACCCCTACCCGCGGCCGGGAACTGACCATCTTCGAACAGTTACTCGGCACCGTGGGGCGTGGCACCGGCTTGCTCCCGAATCAGGATGAAGGCACACCGGGTAATCGACCTGGTGATCGGCGATAAGCCGACCGACCTTTCCTGGCTCGGCGCTGAAACAAAGACGCCCCGGAGATCACTCTCCGGGGCGTCTTGATTCTGGATAACCGGAAACCTAGTGGATCACGCCGTGCGCCAAGACGGCCAACAGTAGCAGAGCCACAATGTTGGTGATCTTGATCATCGGGTTCACTGCCGGGCCGGCTGTGTCCTTGTAGGGGTCACCGACGGTGTCGCCGGTCACGGCGGCCTTGTGAGCCTCCGAACCCTTACCGCCATAGTGACCTTCTTCGATCAACTTCTTGGCATTGTCCCAGGCACCGCCGCCAGAGGTCATCGATATGGCCACGAACAGACCCGTCACAATCACACCCATCAGCATGGCACCGAGCGACGCAAAGGCATCGACCTTGCCAGCAATAGCCTTGATCACGAAGAATAGTACGACAGGCGAAACCACTGGCAACAGGCTAGGAACAATCATTTCCTTAATTGCAGCCTTGGTCAGGATGTCGACGGCGCGGCCATATTCGGGTTTCACCTCGCCGGTCATGATTCCGGGATTTTCGCGGAACTGACGACGAACTTCCTCAACCACCGACTCAGCAGCACGACCCACGGCAGTCATCGACATACCGCCAAACAGGAACGGCAGCAGGCCGCCGAACAACAGACCAACCACGACATAGGGATTGGACAGGTCAAAAGCCACGGTGCCCAGGCCATCGAAGAAAGAGCCGGGTTCGGCATTGGCCGCAAAGAACTTCAAGTCTTCAGTATAGGCCGCAAACAGCACCAGAGCGCCGAGACCGGCTGAACCGATCGCATACCCCTTAGTCACTGCCTTGGTTGTGTTGCCAACCGCGTCAAGCGCATCGGTGGTGATCCGTACTTCAGGCGGTAGGCCAGCCATTTCAGCGATGCCACCGGCATTGTCAGTGACTGGGCCAAAGGCGTCCAAGGCAACAATGAACCCTGCTAGCGAAAGCATGGACGTCGTGGCGATGGCGATCCCGAACAGGCCCGCCAGACCATAGGTGACAATAATGCCAACGATGATCACCAGAGCGGGAGCCGCGGTGGACTCTAGCGACATAGCCAAGCCTTGGATCACGTTGGTGCCATGGCCAGAGACCGAAGAGCGC
>JANLPX010000082.1:0-4716 GCA_031367485.1 Alphaproteobacteria bacterium
CGACGGGATCAGTGCCGCCCGCCACGTGCCCAGAAAGAGGAAGTTAACCAGCGCAACTAAGCCTAACGACATGGCCATCGTTATCCAGACTTCTTGGATCGCATGCTTGGTGAAGGCGGTGTAGTCGACGGCGACCTGCAAAGTCGTGCCGGCAGGCAATGACTTGCGGATATCCGCCAGTTGGTTCCGCACGCCTTCGGATATCTCCAGGTCGTTGGCCTGGGATTGCCGCGTGACGGCCAATCCAACCTGATCAGCGCCGTTTGAGCGGAACATCCGGCGATGCTCGTCGGGGCCTTCTTCGATGCGTGCGATATCGCCTAGGCGCGTCACATAGGCGTTGAGTCCGTTTGAACTTGCAGCCGCCACGCCGCCGGAGGACGCCGTTGTTCCTGTGGAGCCCGGCACGTTTGCTGTAGCTGTGGCCCTCCCAGCGCCAATCAACGGCAACTTCGCAAACTGTTCCGGCGTCGAATAGCCGCGTGCAACCCGGATGGTGAAGTCCTTGGTGGGAGCCTCCAGCGCCCCGGCCGGCAGCTCCAGGTTTTGCGCGTTTAACGCGGTCTCGACGTCATCAACGGTGATGCCGCGCGCCGCCATGGCCTGCGGGTCCAGCCATATCCGCATTGAGTAAAGCTGAGCACCGCCGAGGCTGACCTGGGCCACGCCTGGAACCGTTGACAGCCGTTCAACCAGATAGCGATTGGCATAGTCAGTCAGTTGCAACCGGTTCAGCTTGGTCGACGCAAAGCTGATGAACATGATAGGCGAACCATCGGCATTGGCTTTGGATATTTGTGGTGGATCGGCCTGAAGCGGCAGTTGCGACGACACTCGGCTGACCGCATCGCGCACATCATTGGCCGCAGCATCGAGATCCCGGTCCAGCGTGAAGGAAATATTCACCCGCGACACCCCGTCGCGCGAGTTGGAATTGACCCGGTCTATCCCCTGGATACCAGCGACCTGACGCTCAATCACTTGTGTGATCCGCTCTTCGATCACCTCAGCAGACGCGCCGCGATAGGTCGTCGATACGCTGACCACCGGCGGATCGACGCTCGGCAATTCCCTTACCGACAGCGTGCGGAAGGCCGCAATCCCCACCACAATCAGAATGATTGCAGCAACTGCGGCAAAGACCGGTCTGCGAACCGAAAGGTCTGAGAGTGTCATCGCCGGGGCTTGCCGCCCGCGCCGGCCACGCGAACAGGCTGGCCGGGTTGGACCTTGTTCAGGCCATCTGCAATCACCCTATCACCGAGCGCCAAGCCGTCCTTAATCTCGACGAGTCCAGCCTGGCGCAATCCGGTGACTACGGGTCGGCGCTCGGCCGTGGTTTTCGGGCCCTGAGCCTTCAAACCATAGACGAAGGCATAGTCGCCTTGGACAGAAACCGCACTCTCCGGCACGGCCAAACCGTCACGCGATCCTTGCGCTAGGGCGACGCGCATCATCATGCCCGGTTTAATCAGACGGCCGGGGTTAGGAAACTCAGCGCGGACGGTCAAGGCGCGGGTGCGCTCGTCGATCCGGGTGTCCAGCTTGACGACACGGCCCTGGATCGGCGGCCCTGGATAGGCATCCAAAGTCGCCGTGATCGCCTGACCCTCACGGACTGCCGAAAGGAACTTATCGGGTACCTGAAAATCGACTCGAATAGCGCTGACGTCATCGAGCGTCACGATCGCAGCACCCGGATTGATCACCGATCCCGGCGCGATGTCGCTCAGGCCAACAACACCAGCAAAGGGGGCGCGGATCGTGCGGTCGCCCTGGCGCGCGGCGGCGGCCGACACATCGGCCTTGGCCGACAGCGAGGCCGCCTCGTACTGATCCACGGCAGCTTTAGAGGCATAGCCCTTCTCAGCCAGGGTCTTCCACCTTTGTAGCGCTCGGTCGGCCTGTACGGCTCGCGCTTGCGCTTGAACCAGACCTGCATCCTGCTCGGCGGACTTCAACTCGACCAAAACTTGTCCCCGCACCACGGCGTCGCCCGGCGTGAAGCGCACCCGGCTGACGAGCTGGGTCGCTGCGGCCGACAGGGTTACCGACTGACGACCCTTGGCAACGCCAAGTAGGTCCAAACTATCTGTGAAGCTGTATCGTTGGGCAGCCACAACACTGACAGGCGCTGGCCCACCACGCCCGCCTCCAGGACGGCCACTTCCGGGCTGAGCCGCTCCGGCACCTCCGCCGGACCCCTCCTTGTCAGTCTTTCCCGTAGCTAACTTAAGCCCGCCGACGAGCATCATAATTAGCAGTAGGCTAAGCGCACCGATCAGAAAAAAATGACGTCTGAACAAACTCTGTTGCTCCACCACGTCAAAATAGGCGCGGCTACAAATTTGAAATCCAGCGTTGTTAAGGCTCTAAAACCGAATTCGTCCAGTGACAGTTCGATGCCTATGCGCATCAAACGCCGAAATGGACGCGTTCCGTCGCAAATAGGTCAACCTAGAATGCAAAACGGGCACTCCTTCGAGCGCCCGCTGTAGAGGCTTGCGTGATGGCTAGGGCCTAGGCGTCGTAGCCGGGCATCTCACGGTTCAGCTTACGCAGATTGGCCGGCCAGCCCAGCTTGCCGCCGATGCCGCGGGACATTTGCGAACGTACCTCAGCCTGAGCCGACTCTGGAGCCATCAGCACATTCTCACGTCCGCCCGACAGCGCCATGATCTGCTGCTTGCAGGCCCGCTCAAGGAAGAACATCCGTGTCCAGCAATCACCGGCGCTTTCACCTACCGACAGCGTGCCATGATTGCGCAACAGCATCACCGTCTTGTCGCCAATGTCGGCCACCAAACGCTCGCGCTCATCCAGGTTCAGCGCAATGCCTTCATAGTCATGATAGGCCAGCATCGGCAGGACGATCAGCGCGTGCTGCGAGATCGGCAACAAGCCCTCTTTCTGCGCCGCCACCGCAACACCCTGGTCGCTGTGCAGGTGCATCACATACTTGGCGTCATCGCGTGCCGCATGGATCGCCGAGTGGATCGTGAAGCCAGCCGGATTGATCATATAGGGCGTGTCCTGAAGGATATTGCCGTCCAGATCGATCTTCACCAGCGACGAGGCGGTGATTTCTTCAAACAACATGCCGTAGGGATTGATTAGAAACTCATGGTTCGGCCCAGGAATGCGCGCCGAAATGTGGGTATAGACCATGTCGTCCCACCCATGCATCGCCACCAACCGGTACAGCGCCGCCAGCTCGGTGCGGACATGCCACTCCTCTTCGCTGACCTTGCCCTTAAGCGAAATCACCCCTGCAAGCGAACCGTCGGCCATCTCGGCCTCCCTTAGATTTGTGGAACTTTGCACAGAGAGTCGCGCCACAGAGGCTTGGCGTCAAGGAAAAGTGGGAGAAGAGAGCCTTCTAAGCCGCGTGTAGCGCCTTCTGCACAGCCTCAGGAGCCCGATCAATCACCACCAGATAGGCGCGGGCTGGGCCCTCAGGTTGCCGCACGCCCTGCTCCCAATGGCGCAAGGTATTGACGTTGAAACCAAATTCCCCGGCAAACTGCGCCTGCGTCATACCCAGCTTTGCCCGGATGGCTTTTACATCCATGGTCGCAGGCACATGGACCTGGTAGGCTTTGGCATCGGCGGTTCCCTTGGCATAGGCCAAGGCTTCTTCCAGCCCTTTGCGAATGCCATCTGCTACTGCGCTCATCTCGGCTTTCCTTTGGACATCGCCACTAACAGGGCGGTGAGGCGTTTGAAATCGTTTCGATCTTGCTGGCTCAAATTTGCACGATCATTCTTGGCATAGGCGGTTAGCGCAAAGAGCGGCATGGACGCATTGTGGTGAAAGTAGACTACCCTCGCGCCGCCCCGTTTGCCCCGCCCCTCCAAACCCCAGCGGAGCTTACGGACCCCACCCGAGCCTGGGACGAGGTCGCCCGCCGTCGGGTTCCAGGCGAGGTAGTCAACCAACGCCGCCCGCTCACCGTCATCCATGAGCTTCCGCGTCGCTGCTAGAAACTCCGGTGTCTCAACAACCGTGATTGGCGGGGAAACCGACATGGTCGGAAATATAGTCCAATGGACTAGTTAGTGCAACTCATCGCGATATTGAATTGACCCACACACACCGGCTCCCCCCTGCCCGAAGCCCTCTGGTAGAACGCTGTGCGCAACCCGTTCTACAAACCCACCAAGACCTCGACCACCGTGCGTTTCGGCTCTGACATGCAGGCTTGGCTGCGTTCTGGGGGTAAAGGCTACCGGCCGCGGATCAATGCAATCCTGCGGCGGGAGATGTTGGCGAAAGTGGAGTAACGACACGTCTTAAAGTGGTGCCGAAACTCTCACGCGTTACTTCCCGATTGCAGTTCCATGACCATTTCGACTAGCTGGCCGCGCGCGATTGCATTGTATTCTTTGTCGCTTTGCCGAATATCAACGTCCGTAAGGAAATGCATTACGGTGTGAATCGCCGCCGCGACCAAAGGATCCGACGCCGCTTCAAGCTTGGACATCTCCAAGGTCACTTCTGCAAGAGAGATAGAATCCGACAGCGCGCGATAAACGATTTCAAGAGCTCTTTTCCGTTGCGCTTCATTGTATATCTTCAGACATCTCCTGCGGGACCCAACAACCCCGCCACGACCCCCACCGCCCGCGCCTGCTCCACCTCACCCAGGTCGGCCAACTCCACCACCGCCAGACACGCCCGCTCATCCTTCCGCGCCGAGCGGTCATAGGCCGGGT
>JANLPX010000092.1:0-5332 GCA_031367485.1 Alphaproteobacteria bacterium
CTGAAATAGTCGTTGTAGATGTAGAGGAACATCAGAGCCGCCCACAACAAGGCCAGCTTGATCGCCGTCGGCGGGCGATAGGTCTCAAGCGGTGACTTGGGCATGCTGGCTATCTGGAACCTTTTGCGATGATCGACGAAAGATCGTCATGAGATGACCACCCCACCCCAATGTCCAGTTACCATCAGGTTAGATAAGCGGGCCTACTCAAGACTCTAACCGCCGCGCCGCCTCCGCCGCGGAAGCCATCCGCTCCGCCACCATGCCGTCGAACCGCTTGCGGGCACCCGCGAGGATGTGTGCGGGCGCTGTCTCGGGTCGGCCTGAATTGAACGGTGGCGCGGGGGAGTATTCCAGCCCCAGTTGAATGGACTGCGCCACGTCATTGCCCGCCAATTCAGCGGCCAGAGTGAACGCAAAGTCCAGACCCGCCGTGACGCCGCCGCCGGTGATCACATTGCCGTCGCGCACGACGCGGGCCTCATCGACAATCACCCCGAAAGGCTCAAGCAGGCTGCGCCACTGCCAATGGCACCCGGCACGCTTGCCACGGATCAGGCCGGTCGCCGCCAGGATCAACGATCCGGTGCAAACGCTGGTGAGATACTTCGCACCCGAGGCCAGTCGCGAAATCTCCGCCATGAACTCCCGATCCAGCATCGCGTCCGTGGTGCCAAACCCGCCGGGTATGCATATCACGTCGCAGTGCTCGACCTTTGCGAGGTCGGCTAGGCCCGTGAAGGTCAAGCCGTCGGCGTCGATATCTTTCCCGCCCATCGAGGCAACGGTCATGGTGGTACCGGGCAAGCGGACCAACACCTGGTGCGGGCCTGTGAAATCCAGATGGGTAACCTGCGGATAAAGCGGGATCACGATGCTTAGGTCAGCCACGGGGGGCTCCTTCCAAGAATTGACGCGGCACTGTCTCAGGTCTAGCGTTTGTCCGAAATGACAATTTTCCCTCGGAAACCGCCATGCGACGTTCCATCGGCCTGCTGATCTTTCCCGACTTCCAGCTGCTGGACGCTGCTGGCCCGATTGCCGCGTTCGAAATCGCCGGCCGCTATGTTCCGGGGACATATGACCTGACCATTATGGCCGCTGATCCCGGCCCAGTACGCTCGTCCTCCGGCGTGGCCATGTTGGCTGAGCCCCTGAACACCAGCACCTTCGACACTATGATGATCGCCGGAGGTGACGGCACCCGCACGGCGGCGCTCGACCCTAGGATCCAGGCGTGGACCCAGGCCACCTCGGCACAGGCACGACGCACGGCTAGTGTCTGTTCGGGAGCCTATATCTTGGCAGAAGCGGGGCTATTGAACGGCAAACGGGCGACGACCCATTGGCAACGCTCCGCCGATTTCGCCCGGCGCTACCCACAGGTGGCCCTCGAGCCAGACCGCATTTTCGTGCGTGAGGGTGAAACCTGGACCTCGGCAGGAATCACTGCGGGGATCGACATGTCGCTGGCCATGATCGCCGACGATTTAGGCGAGGAGATCTCCCGCCGGACCGCACAACAATTGGTGGTCTATCATCGCCGCCCGGGTGGCCAGTCCCAGTTCTCGGCTCTTTTGGAGATGGGCGGTCAGGAAGGCCGGTTCGCCAAGCTTCTCGACTGGATGCGCGGCCATCTGGCCCAGCCGCTGACCGTGGATCAATTGGCTGATCAGGCGGCCATGAGCCCAAGGCACTTCGCCCGCACCTTTTTGGCAGAAACCGGGATGACGCCGGCTAAGGCTGTGGAACGCTTACGTCTGGAAACCGCTCGTGAGCGGGTGGAGGCCTCAAATGGCTCTATCGACCGGGTGGCCGAACAGGTCGGCTTCGGCGACCCCGAACGCATGCGCCGCGCCTTCCTGCGCGCCTTCGGTCAACCACCTCAAGCGCTGAGGAGATCTGCGCGGGCCTAGCTCTTCTTCGCCAGATTGGCGACCTGCGCCCGCAGCAGCTCCAAGGTCTCTTCCTGCCGTTCCAAAACCTTGACGATCTGCTCGTCTCGCATCGCATCAAGCTTGTCGTGTAGGTGCAAAATCTCCAACTCAGCGCGCAGGTTGACCACATAGTCATGCTCGGCAGACTTACGATCTCGGGCTGCGGCACGGTTCTGGCTCATCATGATGACCGGGGCCTGGATCGCCGCCAGCATGCTGAGCATCAGGTTCAAGAAGATGAAGGGATAAGGGTCGAAATTCAGCCGGCTGCCGAGAGTGATCAGGTTCCAACCGATCCATAGGCAGAGTGCCACACCGAACCCGATGATGAAATTCCAGGACCCACCGATCGCCGCGACATTGTCGGCGAGCCGCTGACCGAAACTGCGATCATCACCCTTTAGGGCCGGCGAAAGATCGCTGGGAGCCTCCGTCACGATCAAGTCGATGACGCTACGCTGGATGGGCGTCAGCTCTGCGTAGGTACAGCTGAGTAGCCCCTGAGAAAGCTCTTCCCGGCGTACGGCTTCCGTCATGCTCGTTCTCCCAAAACTCGCGCGTAGCTTTCACGCGGTGCGCAGGGAAGCGCAAGCCATCTAGGACGGAGTGGCCACCGGTGGTTTGCCGCCATCGATCTTAGGCTGGCTCGTCGGGGTCTTCACGGCAGGCGCTGGCTCAACCTCGACAGGTCCACGCAGGGCCGCAGGCGCATCGACAGGAGCCTCGATGACCAACGCCGAAGCTAGCCTAATCTCGGGCGATGTGGGGGCCGACGTCTCTGCGGATGCAAAGACCGGATGGGCGGTCATCTCAGGAGTCGTCTGGGCAAAGGCCGACGAGGGCGCGTGACCAAAACGATAGAAGACATGCAATCCTACTTGGGCGACCCGCAGGAGATTGGGACCCCAGCTCGGCTGAACACTGGTCGTATGAAAGTGGGTCGCCTCACCCACGGCAGCCATGACGCTCCCAGACAGAGCCCGGTCAGCGACTGATTGGGCGCGGGTCCAGGCGATATATTCGCGCCCACGACGCATAGATCCATCACAGGCAAACGAGAACTGACACCCAACACCGCGCGCTGCACCCTGGAACACGACGCCACAGACCGTCTTCGGGAAGGCGGGGCTGCGGACCCGGTTCAAGACCACCTGGGCCACGGCGGCCTGGCCAGACGCGCCCTCGCCACGGGCTTCGAAATAGACGGCTTGGGTCAAACACTCGAGCTCACGAGAGCTTTCCAGCGCACCCGCAAGGTGAAATGGGGCGGCGACCGAACCACTATAGGCAGCGCGCAGCAAAAACGATTTCGTCATAGGCTGATCGTTTGAGGCGCGGCGTTCTAGGCGGGAAGCGAGAATAGCCGTCTGCCGGTCGCGTTCAGCCGAACCTGCGACTGTGAAGGGATCATGGGCGCGGGCAACGCGCAAAACACCGGGATCCATATCTCCGGCTTCACGTTGGAGAACAGCTTCAGAAAATCCGCCAGCGGCGGCTAGCGCCAGGCGCGAGGCCCTTGCGTGATCGGTAGCAGTCCGCGCCAGGCCGCCAGCCAGATAGGCGGCTCCCAGGCCCAGGCCGATCCCGGTACCGATCAAAACGGCGCTAATCAGCGCACGCCTATCGGCGCTCGCTTGGGTCAAGACTAGCAAAGAAAATATCCCGTGTGGCGAGGACCGACTGTCCCCAGACATCGTTGCCATTCCACGCCCCTGCTCTTGCTGGCGGCGGTTCCTGACGGGTCCTGTCCGATACACGTTGGTGGACAGGCTACGGCGAAGTTGGCCTGCTTATGACCTGCCTGCCATCGATTCGCAAGCTCATATTGCAGTGCAGCATGAATTGCCCTGTGGATTGTCGGTTGAAATGGGCCAGGGAACCGTTGTCGCTCACCGCAGTTAGTCTCGTGAAGCATTTGACTTCAGGAGATTTCCCATGCGCCACGCCCTCGTTCTAGTTGCGTCGATGATCATGCTGGTCGGCTGTGGCCATGGCACAGAACAACGCGCCGCTACGGGTGCCGTCGCCGGTGCCGTTCTCGGCGGCCCGATTGGCGCAGCGGCAGGCGCGGCGGCGGGCACCGTTGTGGCGAAAACCGTCGACAAATAAGCAGAATAGCAGCTGCGCATAGTCCATCTGGATCATGCGGCACGTTGCTAGCGGGCCTATTCTGCACATTCAAACGCTGGAATGTTCAGAAAGACCCGCCGTGGCTCACGTTACTTTTGCCCTTATGGCTCTTGCAGCCACCGTGGCCATCGCGCTGACCGGGCCCTCGCCGTTTTAACGCCACCGAGTTGACATCGCGATCTCAGAAAGCTTCGTGGCCGTTCTTCGCCATGGGATTCTGAAACTTGCGTGCCTTCCTTCTCAGTCTCACGCTGCTGCTCACCGCAGCCAACGCCTCAGCCGCTCCTGCGCCGAAGTCCGATGCGCTCAGCCTGGGCAATCCAAAGGCCCGCATAGTGGTCGAGGAGTATGCCTCGCTCAGCTGCGTCCACTGCGCCCATTTCAACAACGATGTCTTTCCGACCTTCAAGGCGAAGTACATCGATACCGGCAAGGTTCGCTATGTCCTGCACGAATTCCTGACCCCTCCAGAGAATGTCGCAGGTGTCGGCTTCATCATTGCCCGCTGCGCTGGACCCGCCAAATATTTCGCTGTCGTCGATGACTTCTTCCATCGTCAGGCCACGATCTATGAAACCCAAGACCTGCGTGGACCGCTCTTGGCGCTTGGAGCAAAGTTCGGCATGAATGAGGCCGCGATCAATGCCTGCCTCGAGAACCCAGCCTATGCCGACGCGCTCAACGCCCGCGTCAAAGTCGCCATCGACAAAGGCATCAACAGCACCCCCACCTTCGTGATCAACGGCGTCAAAGCGCCTGAAGGCACCCTGCACCTGGACCAACTCGACAAGCTGATCGCGGCGGCCGGGAAGAGAAAGAGATGACGCCCAATGACAAGCTACTGACATATCCTGACACGCCCACCCCCTAGCATCTGGGCTCCAACCTCCTTAGGTTCTCGTTCATGGCCCGTTCCCCCGCTCCCACTGCCCTGCCCGGCGTCGCTGATATGTCCGGCGCGTTCGACTATGACGCCGCGACCATGCCGATGTTATGGAGCCCCCACCGCCCTGCCCGCCCGTCAAAGTCGGAGGGCGGCAAGCGCTTTAAGCTGGTCAGCGAGTATGAACCCGCTGGCGACCAACCCACCGCCATCGCCGACCTCGTTGCGGGTCTGGCGGGCCAAGAGCGCAATCAGGTGCTGCTCGGCGTCACCGGCTCCGGCAAGACCTTCACCATGGCCAAGGTCATCGAACAGACCCAGCGCCCGGCCCTGATCCTGGCGCCCAACAAGACTCTGGCCGCCCAGCTCTACAGCGAATTCA
>JANLPX010000122.1:0-3463 GCA_031367485.1 Alphaproteobacteria bacterium
GCTATCGGTGATGAGCATCATCTCAACACTGCGGCGCGCTGAGGCCGATGATCGGGTCAAGTCGCTACTGATCCGGCTGCCGGAAGGCGGTGTTGAACCGGCTGCAGCAGACGAACTCCGCCTAGCGATCCAGCATTTCCGCGCTTCGGGAAAGACGGTGTTGGCCCATAGCCAAGGCCTCTACCCCTCTGGCATGATCACATCGACCTATATGCTGGGCACGTCGGCTAACAGCTTCTGGATGCAACCCGGGGCGTCGTTTCAAGTGACCGGCTTGGCCAGAGACGACATCTTCTTCAAGCGGTTCTTCGACAAGTATGGGGTTAAGGCCAATTACGAGCAACGCTACGAGTACAAGAACGCCGTCAATGGCTACCTCTATGACGACTATACGCCGGCTCATCGTGAGTCGGAGTTGTCTTGGATGGGCTCGGTCTATCGCACCGCGATCAGCAGCGCCGCGACGGATCGCAAACTGGCCCCAGAAACCCTGACCAAAACCTTGGAGGCCGGGCCTTACATGGCTGAGGCCGCATTGGGTCTGCATCTGATCGACAAGGTGGGCCAGGTGCGCGACGCACAGCTTGAATTGCTGAACAAGGCGGGCAGCAACGCCAAGCTGGTGGACTTTGAGGACTATGCCCGCGCGGCGCCCGACAATGGGCCGACAGCCGGCCCGGTGATTGCCGTGGTTGAGGCCGAAGGTGCCATCGTCACGGGCCATGACGGCGGGGGCGGTAACCCCTTCGGCGGCGGGTCGACCATCTATTCCGACACAATTTCCAAGGCTATCTATGACGCGGCGGCCAATGATCAGGTCAAGGCCATCGTCTTGCGGGTCAATTCCCCCGGTGGGTCTGACACCGCCTCAGAGCAGATCTTAGCGGCCGTGCGCGCGGCCAAGGCGGCCAAGAAGCCGGTGGTGGTGTCAATGGGCACCTATGCGGCCTCGGGCGGCTACTGGATATCCTCGGAGGCTTCGGCCATCGTTGCCCAGCCGAGTACCTTAACGGGCTCAATCGGGGTGTTCGGCGGCAAGTTTGCCGTCGGCGAAGCCCTCGCTCGGTTCGGGGTCGACATACGGCAGATCAGCGTCGGCGGCCCCTATGCCGGGGCTTTCGGCCCGGGCAAGGACTTCACGCCCCAGGATCGCGCAGCCTTCGCCGGGTGGATGGATCAGATCTACACCAACTTCATCACCCGTGTCGCGACCGGCCGAAAGCTACCGGAGGCCCGGGTGCGTGAGATCGCCAAAGGCCGCGTTTGGACCGGAGAGCAGGCCAAGGCGCTCGGCCTCGTCGACGAACTCGGAGGCTTCTATCAGGCGGTCGACAAGGCCAAGGCTCTGGCTGGATTGACCGGTGAGCCACGTCTGCGCCGCATGCACACCCACCTCTCGCCTATTGAGGCCGTGCAGCAGTTCCTAGGTGTCTCTGCCAGTTCGGTCCGCACCTTGGCCGCCGCTGCTTGGGTACTGGGAGACCCGAGAGCTCAAGGCGTCCTCGACGAGATGGCCAAGAGCCGACTGGGCGTGCAGGGCACTAACGTCATGGCACCCACACCACTCTCGCACTGAGCTTCAGCGGCGATTGGGTTTGGCGGCAAGCAGGTCGAAGGCAATGCTGAGGCGTCGCTCTTGCGACGTAAACGGCTCCGTTCCGTGCCACATATGGCTGGGGAATAGGACCAGCGTGCCGGGTTCTGGCTTGATCCAGTGCTCGGCCTCTAGGGGCGGTTGAGTTGCGATGCCAGGTTGGCCGAACTTGAGCCAACCTTCATGACCCCCGGCCTCAACGGCGTCGGGCGTGGACACATAGAAGGCTGAGGATATCCAGCCCTTGGGATGCACATGGTCGGTGTGGAACCCGCTGGAGCGAAGGCTGACCGACCAGTTCCCGCCAAGCGCGTAGCCGCCCTGATTTCGCCGCCGCAACGAGTCTTTGCCGGGTCCCAGGTCAGCGATGTAGCGGCAGATCGGTTCGTCGATAGCCGCGAAGAAAGCTCGCAGAACTGGGGATGGCGCGCGGCTGAGGTTCTGCATGGTCTGGCTACCGCCGCGAACGGACTGTCCCAGCGGGTGGGTGACGAGATCGTGCATGTCGTTCAACACGGTACGCAGATCGCTGAGATAGGCCGTAAGACTGGACCATCCCGACGGGGTCTCAAGGGTGAAGGTGCGAACGTTGCGGTCATAGTCGTAGAGCGCTTTGTAACGCGGGTCGCCGCGCAGTCGCCAGATCACCGCTTGGCGAGCGACAACTGACTGGTCGTCTGGCGAGAGACGAGTCAGGTGGCTGAGTGCTGTCTCAGCTTGGTCAAGTTGGCCAGCCGCCAGATGCACATCGGTGGTCAGCTGCAGCTGGTTCACGTCACTGGGCGCAAACTTCGCTGCGTTAACTGCGTGGCCTAGCGCGGTATCCAATTCCCCCAGAAGTAAGGCGGCATTTCCGGCCTCGACTTCCAAGATCAGTATGGGGATGCTTTGGCGCGCGATACATTCTGCCAAGGTCTGATAGGCACCTCGCGTGTCGCCTGCGAAGCTACGGAGTTTCGCGCGGTAGAGGGCCAGATCGATCCGGGCCGGTTCACGGGTAAGCGCGGCGTCGAGGGCGGCGGAGGCCGCCAAGAGGTCGCCGGTCTGCATCCAGATCAGTTGGGCAAGATCGAGGTGTGCCTCGGCGCAAGGACGCTGGCCGCCAAGTGCGCGTTCATAGGCCGCCTTGGCCTCTGCAAATCGGTTCTGTCCCTGTAGCGCGCGACCATAGACCAACCAGGTTTCAGGCGCGTCCAAGCCCTTGGCGAAGGCTCGACTTGCGGCGGCTTCGGCCTCGGGAAAATACGACAGGTCGCCAAGGCGCGCGGCAAGATTATGCTCCGCCACGCCGCTGGTCGGGGCGGCGGTCACGGCACGGCCGAAGGTGTCCAGGCTAGCCAGGGTGTGACCACTGGCGTGCTGGGCGTTGCCGTGCGCGGCCAACACCGCAGCATCAGGCGCACGGCCGGACAACAGCGGCGCGGTAACTTGCAGGGCTTCCTGCGGCCTTCCCAACCCGATCAACAGTTCTGAGAGGCCAATCGCGGCGGAGGCCAACCGGCGGTCAACCGTTAAGGCCGCACGAAATGCTCGCTCAGACTCTCCGGTCAGCCCAGTGGAGAGGTAGATCTGGCCTGCCAAGGCTTGAAACTGAGCATCCCGCTTGCCCAAGCCTTGGGCGGACTGAACCACCCCCAAGGCGTGAGGCAGGTCGCCACTGCGCCAATGGGCCATCGCCAGCAGGACATGGACATCGAGACTGCGGGGATTGCGCTGGCGCAGTTGCTCCAAGCCGGGCACGGCAGCCATGGGTCTGCCGCTCTGCATGAGGCTTTGAGCCGCCGCCAACTCCGCCGCCAAGGGTGTCGCTATCATCGGGCCAACTTAGCCACCCAATGACACAAAAAAAAGGTGGCAGGCCCGAAGACC
>JANLPX010000195.1:0-2964 GCA_031367485.1 Alphaproteobacteria bacterium
ATCGGCGTCGCCGTATTTGATCATCCGCGCCGCATCGCCAATCGCGTGGGCCCCCGTGGCGCAAGCCGTGACCACCGAATGGTTTGGCCCCTTAAACCCATGTTTGATGGAGACTTGGCCTGACGCCAGGTTGATCAAGGAAGACGTGATGAAGAACGGGCTAACCCGGCGCGGGCCTTTCTCGTGCATTTCGATGGAGGTTCGCTCGATACTGGCTAGACCGCCGATGCCCGAGCCAATGATCACACCTGTGCGTTCGCGGTCTGAATCCTCGGTGGGTTCCCAGCCCGAATCCTTCACGGCCTCGTCGGCTGCGGCGATGGCATAGAGAATGAAGTCATCAACCCTGCGTTGATCGCGTGGACTCAGGGTTTGATCAGGATCGAAAGACCCCGGGACATCGGGTCCACCGCCGCCACGCCCGTCGACCCTTGGAACTTCACAGGCCACCTGGCAGGCATAGATTTCAGGATCAAAAGTGGTGATCCGACCGGCCCCGGACTTACCGGCCAGCAAAGCTTTCCAGCTCAGCTCGGTGCCCTGACCCAGCGGGGTCAACAGGCCAATCCCGGTAACAACAACACGACGCATGGCGGGCTCCAATACGCGAACCGCCGCGCCTCAGTTTTGGGACGCGGCGGCCGAAATAATCATAAAAAACAAGGCATTAGGCGCCGAGCTTTTCTCCGATGAACTTCACCGCGTCGCCCACCGTCTGGATGTGCTCAGCCGCGTCGTCCGGGATTTCAATGTCGAACTCTTCTTCGAACGCCATAACCAACTCGACATTGTCGAGGCTGTCAGCGCCTAGGTCATCGATAAAGCTGGCCTTTTCGGTGACCTTTTCCGGATCGGCGTCGAGGTGTTCGATGACGATCTTACGCACGCGTTCGAGGATATCGGACATTGGTATAGGTCCCTGTTGTTCAACTGATCCATCTGTGACCGCCGACGAGTTGTCAACCGCTCACAGACCTTGGGTTCGAGGCGAAAGCCCCTGGGTTCAGCGCCGCCGTAGCATGTTCGCTTTGGCGAGGCCAGTCGGTCAGATCATCGCCATGCCGCCGTTCACATGCAAGGTTTGACCTGTCATATAGGCCGCCTCGTCACTGGCCAGATAGGCGCAGGCCGCCGCGACCTCATCACCCCGCCCCAAACGCCCCGCCGGAATGGTGCTGAGGATCTGCGTCTTCTGACCCTCTGTCAGGCCGTCGGTCATCGGACTCTCAATAAAGCCCGGCGCAACACAGTTCACGGTGATCCCGCGCGTCGCCACTTCCTGGGCTAATGCCTTGGAAAACCCGATCATTCCAGCCTTGGAAGCCGCGTAATTCGTTTGACCTGGATTACCCATCACCCCCACCACCGAGGTGATGCCGATGATCCGCCCAAACCGGCGTTTCATCATCCCACGCATCGCCGCCCGGCTCAGTCGGAAATAGCTCTCCAGATTGATCTTCAGAACCTGCTCCCAGTCCTCATCCTTCATACGCATCAGGAGTCCATCTTTGGTGATACCGGCGTTGGCCACCAAAATATCGAGCTGGCCAGTCACGGCCTCCGCCCGCCCCACCAATCCGTCCACCGATTCGGCATCGCCCAGGTTGGCCGCCGCGATTGAGGTACGCTCCCCCAACTCCGCAGCTAGGGCCTCCAGCTTCGCCTCCCGCGTGCCCGAAAGCACCACGTGTGCGCCCTGACCATGGAGGGTCTTGGCTATGGCTGCGCCGATGCCCCCCGAAGCCCCGGTTACTAGGGCCGTCTTACCGCTTAGATCAAACATGTGTGCTTCTCACAGGCTCTTGGCGAAGGCTTCGAGGTCAGCCGGACTGTTCAACGGCGTCGCCTCTGCGTCGGGCGCGATCCGCTTGACCATCCCGGACAAGACCTTGCCTGCCCCGGCTTCCGCAAACCGAGTCACCCCGCCCTCGCCGACCAACCACAACATGCTCTCGCGCCAGCGAACTCGACCCGTCACTTGATCCACGAGCAAACGGCGAATCTCCTCCGGATCCAGGGTCGGCCTCGCCAGCACATTGGTCACCAGAGGCGCGCGCGGTGCCGATATCGTGGCTGACGCCAAGGCCTGCGCCATCTCATCGGCCGCTGGCTGCATTAGGGGGCAATGGAAGGGCGCTGACACATTCAGCGGTATGGCCCGCGCGCCCAGTTCCTTGGCCTTCTCAATGGCCAAGTCTACGGCCGCCTTGGCGCCAGAGATCACGACGTTGCCGGCATTGTTGTCGTTAGCCACAACGCAGACGCCCACGGCCGAGCCGGCTTTGGCTGCAGCCTCCGCTAAGGCAACATCGCTCTTTGGGCCAATCAGCGACGCCATAGCCCCGGCACCCACCGGCACCGCGCGCTGCATGGCCTGACCGCGCAGTTTCAACAATCGCGCCGTATCGGCGAGGCTGATCGCACCTGCCGCCGCCAGGGCTGAATACTCTCCTAGCGAATGCCCAGCCACAAAGGCTGCTCGCTCAATGGCGACGCCGAATTCCTTCTCCAGGGTCCGAGCAACCGCCAGACTGACCGCCATCAAGGCGGGTTGGGCGTTTTCCGTCAGGGTCAGTTGGTCCTCCGGGCCGTCGCGCATCAGGGCAAACAGCTTTTGACCCAGCGCTTCGTCGACCTCTTGAAACACCTCTCGGGCTGATCCGAAAGCCTCTGCCAGATCAACGCCCATGCCGATGGATTGACTACCCTGGCCGGGAAAGAGGAAGGCGAGGCTCATGCAAATCTCCGAAACATTCCACTGGAATCCGAGTTCCGAGGGTTAGGGGATATGGCCCAACCTCGCAACCCGCCGCACTTGCCGCAACGACACCCTGGTCATTGCGCGGCGAACCTCGCAATCTGTCGTCAATCAATAGTCGAGGGAGGCTCCCATGCGCGCCGTTATCCGCCGCAACAAAAAGTTGGTCTGCGATGAGATCGAGGAGTTAACCCCCGGCATGGGTC
>JANLPX010000250.1:0-4199 GCA_031367485.1 Alphaproteobacteria bacterium
TAAGACCTTCGAAGGCGTGCTGCCAAATTTGGAACGCCGCTGGCGGGAGACCGACAGCTCATGGGTCCGTGAGGAGCTGGGGCGGTTCCAGTCTGACACCCCTTGCGAGGCCTGTGACGGCTATCGCCTGAAGCCTGAATCCCTAGCCGTAAAGATCGCCGGCAAACATATTGGTGAGGTCTCGCGCCTCGCGATCCGCCAGGCTGGCGACTGGTTCACTAGCCTGGAAGGTCAGCTGACCGACAAGCAGATGGAGATCGCCCGACGGATTCTGAAGGAAATCAATGACCGGCTGCGGTTCTTGGTCAATGTGGGTCTCGACTACCTCAATATGAGCCGCGCCTCGGGCACGCTATCGGGCGGCGAAAGCCAACGCATCCGCTTGGCCAGCCAGATCGGCTCGGGCCTGACCGGCGTGCTCTACGTGCTGGACGAACCTTCCATCGGTCTACACCAACGCGACAACAGCCGCCTTCTGGAAAGCCTCAAGGGCCTGCGCGACCTTGGCAACTCTGTCCTCGTGGTCGAGCACGACGAAGAAGCCATCATGACCGCAGACTATGTCATCGATATGGGCCCCGCCGCCGGGGTGCACGGTGGTCACATCGTGGCTGAAGGTAAACCCGCCGATGTCATGGCCAACCCCGACAGCATCACCGGCCAGTATCTCAGCGGCGTGCGTGAGATCGCCGTGCCCCTGGACCGCCGTCCGATTTCGAAGAAAAAGGTACTCCGTGTCATCGGAGCCACCGGCAACAACCTGAAGAACGTCACCGCCGAGATCCCGGTGGGCACCTTCACCTGCATCACCGGCGTTAGCGGTGGCGGCAAGTCCACCTTCACGATCGAAACCCTCTACAAGGCGGCCGCTCGGCGGTTGCATAACGCCTCCGACGCCCCTGCCCCGCACGAGCGGATTGAGGGGTTAGAGCAGTTCGACAAAGTCATCGATATCGACCAATCCCCCATTGGCCGCACGCCTCGCTCAAACCCCGCCACCTATACGGGTGCCTTCCAACCCATCCGCGATTGGTTTGCTGGCCTGCCGGAGTCCAAGGCACGGGGCTACGGACCCGGGCGGTTCAGTTTCAACGTCAAGGGTGGGCGCTGCGAGGCTTGCCAAGGCGACGGACTGATCAAGATCGAGATGCACTTCCTTCCCGACGTCTACGTCACCTGTGATGTCTGCCACGGCAAACGCTACAATCGAGAAACCCTCGAGGTGCTGTTCAAGGGCAAGTCGATCTCCGACGTCCTGGACATGACGGTCGAGGAGGCCGCTGACTTCTTCAAGGCCGTACCGACCGTGCGCGACAAGATGGACACTCTCAAGCGGGTGGGGCTCAGCTACATCAAGGTCGGGCAATCAGCGACGACTCTGTCGGGGGGCGAGGCCCAGCGGGTTAAGCTGTCAAAGGAATTGTCGCGCCGGGCCACCGGCAAGACCCTCTATATCCTCGACGAACCCACCACCGGACTGCACTTCGAAGACGTCAAAAAGCTGCTCGAAGTGCTGCATGAGTTGGCCGACCAGGGCAACACCATGGTGGTGATCGAGCACAATCTAGACGTGGTCAAGACCGCTGACTGGATCGTCGATTTTGGCCCTGAGGGCGGTGACGGCGGCGGCGAGATCGTGGCCCAAGGTTCGCCAGAGGATGTTGCGGCAAATTCGAAGAGCTGGACCGGGCGCTACCTCGCCGAGGTGCTCCAGCGCCATGCTGATCGGCGCGGAGCCAGACGGAAGCTTCTCACCGCCTGATCTTCCAAATAGGGTGTCTCCATTCTTTTTTGAGATTTGGAGATTTCGATGATTTTGTATGGCACGCCTATGCCAGCCCCTAATCCGCGCCGTGTGCGCATGTTCCTGGCGGAAAAGGGGATCAACTTACCTGAAACCCGCGTCGACATGATGAAGCGCGAACACAAATCCGAAGAATTCCGCGCCAAGAACTCCATGGGTCAGATTCCAACCCTAGAGCTGGATGACGGGACCTGCATCTCCGAGACGGTCTCGATCTGCCGCTATTTCGAAGAATTGCACCCGACACCACCGCTCTTCGGGACGACCCCGGTCGAAAAGGCGTTGGTGGATCAGTGGATCCGCCGAGTCGAGTTCGCGGTGATGAACCCGGTCGGTCAATTTTGGCGCCACGCTCATCCCCGCACGGCGGCGCTCCTGACGCAGTTCAAGGACTTCGGTGAGTCCAACAAGGTGACCTATTCCGGCGCGCAGAAATACATGAACCGCGAGTTGGAAGGCCATGACTTCGTGGTCGGAGATGCCTTGACCATGGCCGACATTTGCCTGCTTTCCACGGTCGATTTCGCCGACTGGATTGGATTGCCGGTAGAAGATGAGTTCACGAACCTCGTGGCTTGGCGAGCCCGCATGAAGGCGCGGCCCAGCGCGGACGCCTAAAGCATGGGTGTCGGCTCGTCGTGCAACTCGCGATAGGCTTCGGCCAAGGGCGAATAGATCATCACGATCTGCAGCACCGGCAATAGTAGTTGAACGATGAGCGTCACCAAAACCGCGAACCAAACCAGTGGGGCCATGGCGGTGGGATGCGCCATGGCGGTTTGCCCCCCGGCCAGCGCGACGAAACCGGCACTAATGATCGTGAAGACCAGCCAGACGATTAGATAGAATATGATGGCTAAGAAGGTCATTCCCAGCAGAGGCCAGAACTGACCCTCTGTAAGCTTCCACGAGTCCAGGATTGCGACGCGCCGTTCGGCGAAGGTCATCGCGGTGGCCAGCAACAGCCGCACCCCGGCCCAGATCATAAAACAGACCAGCCCGAATCCGGAAATCTTCCCGAGGAGCCCGCCAACCGCGGCCGCAAATCCAGTCAGGAAAATCAGGAAAAGCATCCCAATTGAGAACAGGATCAGGTTGACCATCGTCAGCCGAATTTCGTCCCCCCCAAATCGGATATAGGCGATCCCCCCGTCTTGCGGACGCAAGACCCGTCGATAGATCGCCGCCGTCACCACGGAGATCACATAGACAGCCAGCAACGTGATCAGGATAAACGCTGGCCAGGAGTGTTCGAGGACCTCGATATAGGCGTCTATATCGCCCGACTCCATGCCACCATGCTGCACAAATTTGATGAAGCCAGGACCTAGTCCCATCAGCATCACCAAGCCCATCATCACAATACCGGCGAAGTAGAACAGGCTCCAAACCAAGATCGAGCCAGGTTCCTTGCGTGCAAGCTTAAAGCCCTCCAGCGCAGCGTCACTCGGCGATAGCCTGCTCATGTCCTCACCTGGACCGCGAAGCGCCAACGAGCACTCCGAGTCGGTCGCCCCTCTGTATAGTGTTGTGGAATGTGTCCCGAAGCGCCGCAAGGCCCCGCTCGCGATCTTGGCGGAACGTTGCTAGTTAGACACGCATGAAGAAACTTCCGGTACACGTAATTGGTGGCGGCCTCGCGGGGTCAGAAGCCGCTTGGCAGGCTGCTCAGGCTGGCGTTCCAGTAATTCTGCATGAAATGCGCCCGGTACGCGGCACCGATGCGCACCAGACAGAGGGTTTGGCCGAGCTTGTATGCTCGAATTCGTTCAGGTCCGATGATTGGACGGGCAATGCCGTCGGCCTACTGCATGCCGAGATGCGGGCCATGAACTCGATCATCATGGCTTGCGGAGATGCGCACCAAGTACCCGCCGGTGGGGCTTTGGCTGTGGATCGGGACGGGTTTTCTCAAGCGGTAACAGCCAAACTCGAGGCCCATCCCCTGATCACTATTGAGCGAGAGGAGATCGCCGGTTTACCGCCGACTGATTGGGACAACGTTATCGTTGCGACAGGCCCCCTCACCTCCCCGGCCCTGGCGCAGGCGATCTTGGACCTGACCGGCGAAGGCCAGCTTTCCTTCTTCGACGCCATAGCGCCGATCATCCACTTCGACTCGATTGATATGAGCACAGCCTGGCGGCAATCGCGCTACGACAAGGAAGGTCCCGGCGGCGACGCAGCCGCCTATATCAACTGCCCCATGGATAAGGCCCAGTACGAGGCCTTTATCGACGCCTTGCTGAACGGACCTAAATCAGAATTCAAAGACTGGGAGCACGTGCCCTATTTCGACGGGTGCTTACCTATCGAAGTGATGGCCGAGCGTGGTCGCGAGACGCTGCGCCACGGGCCAATGAAACCTGTTGGCCTGACCAACGATCATAATCCC
>JANLPX010000326.1:0-4137 GCA_031367485.1 Alphaproteobacteria bacterium
AGCCTCGGACCCAGCCCGACCGTCAACGAAGACGTTGGTAGAGTCGCAGACCATGGCCAACACGCCCTCATCGCCCAACTGGCGAATGGTGGCATCGTCAGTCACATCGCCCAGCAACGGATCGGGGTCGATCTTCCAGTCCCCCGTATGCAGGATGGTGCCGAGCGGCGTGCGGATCGCCAAGCCGTTGGGCTCTGGGATCGAGTGGGTCAAGGTGATCAAGTCCAGCTCAAACGGACCCAGCGTGATCTTGCCACCCAGTGGCACAATGGTGATCTCGGCTTCGTCGGCTAAGTTCTTCTCACGTAGCTTTTCCTTCAGCAGGAACGCGGTGAAGGGCGTGGCGTAGAGGGGGGCCTTGATGCGCGGCCATAGCCAAGCTACGGCACCGATGTGGTCCTCATGCGCGTGGGTCAGAACAATGCCCAAGATATTCTTGGCATGCTCTTCGATGAATTGCGGATCGGGTAGGATCAGTTCCACGCCCGGTGTCGTCTGGTCGCCAAAGGTCACACCCAGATCGACTACGATCCACTTGCGCGCATGGGGCGGCCCGTAACCGTAGAGATTGAAGTTCATGCCAATTTCATTGGACCCGCCAAGCGGCAGGAACACGAGTTCGTCGTCAGATTTTGCTTTTGCCATTACGCCTTAGTCGAATTGCGCCTGTGGATTTCCAGCAGGCCGCGGATCGTTAGATCGGGATCGAAGTGATCGATTGATAGGGTCGCCCCGTGAAAGAGCGAAGCGACGCCGCCAGTGGCAACGACCGTCATGGGCCCGTCCCACTCGGCCTTGATGCGCGCGATCAGACCTTCGATCAAGGCGATATAGCCCCAAAAGACGCCAGACTGCATGGCCACCACGGTATCCTTGCCAATCACCCTTTGAGGTCGCTGGATTGCCACGCGGGGCAGTTTGGCGGCGGCGGCATGCAGCGCCTCCATGGAGAGATTGATGCCGGGCGCAATTACACCGCCTTCGAACCCGCCATCCGCGGCGATAATATCGAAAGTTGTGGCAGTCCCACTGTCGATTACTAGCAGGGTTCCGGGATAGACGGCGTGAGCGCCTATGGCATTGACCAGACGGTCGGCTCCCGCCTCTGACGGCTTATCGATCCGCACCTCAATGCCGAGGTCCGCATTTTCGCCGATGACGACGGGCTCAACGTGCAGGTAGCGGCGTGCCAAATTACGCAGGTTGAAAATCGACTGCGGCACGACGCTGGAAATGATGCAGGCATCCAGACTGGCAAATTGCAGACCCGCCATCTGTAGAAGTTGCGACAACCAGACCGCATACTCATCGGCCGTGCGGCTGGACTCTGTCGCTGCCCGCCATTGGGACGTCCAGGTCCTGCCATCATGGATGGCGAATAGCGTATTGGTATTGCCCTGTTCGATGGCGAGCAGCATTCAGGCCTCTCCAAAGAAGACGTCGCCGGCCGTTATGCGCAGGATCGCCCCATCGGCCAAGCGCAGTCGCAGGGCACCATCAGGATCTAGGCCCTCGGCGATGCCGCGATGGGTCTGATTGGGCAGCCTAGCCTCACACATTTGGCCCAGTCCCTGAGCGCGTTGTGTCCAGGCGTGGGCAATGGGCGCAAAACCTTGGGTGTTCCAAATCGAAAGCCAGTGGGCAAAACGTGAAGCCAGGACGTCCAAGGCGGGTCCGGGTAAGGGTGGCGGGGTCGACATCACTTCAGCAAAGGCAATGGCTGGTCGCTCAACATCGCGCGGCGCATGGGCGAGATTGATGCCGAGCCCCACAGCGAGCCAGACTGATTTCTCAAAACCGGTGCCGGACTCTACCAGGATGCCTGCAGCCTTGCGGCCACGAAGCATGAGGTCGTTGGGCCATTTGAGGCGGGCTTCTCCATCTCCGACGCAGGTATCGGCGAGGTCTGCGGCGGCAAGGGCTGCTACAAAGGATACCTGAGCGGCTTGCGCGGCGGATTTCGGCGTGGAGAATAGCAACGTCGCAGCAAGATTGCCCGAAGCCGTCTCCCAAGCTCGACCGCGACGTCCCCGTCCTGCGGTCTGACGCGCAGCGGTAATCCAGACTGGACCAAACTCGCCGACCTCAGCCCGACGCCGAGCCTCAGCATTCGTGGAGTCCAGCTCGTCATAGGCTTCGATAGGTGGAACCTGCACTTATTTCAGGCCAAAGGCCGCTGCTGCAAGGTGAGCTTGGGGATCGATAAAGGCCAGCGCAATGATCACGACCGGGAAGCTGAACAGGGCCGCAGCAATGGCCACGGCGTGCGCTTCAACCGCTGGTTTGTCAGTCGTACCGGGCGCTGGGTCGAACCACATCACCTTGATAAGGCGCAGGTAGTAAAAGGCGGCCACGACACTGCCGACCAAACCCAATACTGCGGCGACCTGGATCAACTGATCAGGCACATTGATCGCGGCCTTGAACACGTAGAATTTGGCCCAGAAACCCGAGAAGGGCGGCAGCCCCAGGGCGGACAGCGAGAATGCGGTCATGGCGAGCGCGATGCCTGGACGTTCGCGAAACAACCCCGCCATGTCGTCGATAGTTTCCATGGCACGACCTTCACGCGTGAGGGCGGTAAGGCAGGCGAAGAAGCCCGTCACGTCGACCATGTAGAGCACCATGAACACCAGCATGGACTGCACGCCCTCAGCATTGCCCGCTGCCAGGCCCAAGACGGCGTAACCGACATTGGCAATGGAGGAGTAGGCCCAGAGGCGCTTCAGGTTCTTTTGCGCCAGGCCCGCGAAGGCGCCGACTGCAATCGAGGCCAGAGCCAGGATCACCAGGATCTGGCGCCACTGCTCAATGGCACCTGGAAAGGCCATGTAGAGCGCGCGGGCAAATAACAGCATGGCCGCAAACTTTGGGGCCCCGGCGAAGAAGGCAACGACCGGGGTCGGTGCCCCCTCGTAAACATCCGGCGTCCACATGTGGAACGGCGCGGCTGAGACCTTGAAGGCCAACCCACAGATCAAAAAGATCAAGCCAAACAGAATGCCGGTATTTGCGCCATGAGCGACCGATGCGGCGATATCGACGAACCGCGTCGACCCGGCAAAACCGTAGATCAACGATGCTCCGTACAGGAGCATGCCCGAGGACAACGCGCCGAGTACGAAATACTTCAATCCGGCTTCTGAAGCCTTGGCGTCGTCGCGGTGCATGGCGGCCAGCACATAGAGGGCTAGAGACTGAAGCTCCACACCGACATAGAGCGAGATCAGATCACCCGATCCGACCATCATACCCATGCCCAGCGCGGCCAGCAGGATCAGCACCGGAAATTCGAAATTGACCACGCCCTTACGGGCAAACCAGCGCTGGCCAAGTGGGATCGCTACGGCGCTGGCCAGATAGATCGGCACTTGGGCGAAGGCTGTCGCAGAATCTGCGATTAGCCCGCCTTTGAATGCTATTCCATAAGGACCGACTGCGGCCGCGATGGCGGCGGCGGCGAGGGCCAGCATACCACCGACCCCGACCAGATTGCTGGCGCGCGGCGCAAAGGCACCGGCCACCAAGAGCAGCAGCGCCGAGCAGGCCAGTATGAGTTGTGGCGTCGCAAACGAAAGATCAGAGGAGATCATGAAGCCAAGGTCCCCTAAGCGCCGGTCGCTGCGCGGTAAACCGCGACTAGATTGTCTACTGAAGCCGCAGTCAGGTCGAAGACCACACCCGGCTGAATACCGAGATAGAGCGTCGATAAGATCAGCGGCACGAAGATCGCCACTTCGCGCAGTTCCAGATCATTGATGGTCTCGAGCGCCGGATTGGTCATTTGGCCAAACACCACGCGGCGATAGAGGCTTAGCGCATAGACAGCTGACAAGATCACCCCTGAGGCCGCCACAAACGCAGTCCAGGTCGAGACCTGATAGGCCCCAGTCATCGTCATGATCTCGCCGACAAAACCCGAAGTACCCGGCAGACCGACATTGCCCATGGTGAACAGCATGAAGGTCGCCGCATACCAAGGCATGCGGTTCACGACCCCGCCATAGAAAGCAATCTCACGGGTATGCATGCGGTCATAGACCACGCCGACACATAGAAAGAGTGCGCCCGAGATCACCCCGTGGCTGAGCATCTGGAAGATCGCGCCCTGAACGCCCACGGCATTGCCCGAGAAGA
>JANLPX010000358.1:0-3443 GCA_031367485.1 Alphaproteobacteria bacterium
CCTTTGCCCCTGCCGGTCGGAATCGCGAAATCAGGTTGTCGATCACGAACACTAAGAGCAGAGACGTCCCGAAGAGTACCATGCCTGCCGTCTCATGCAGGAAGCCCTGCGCCACGGCATTGCCGAAGAAGTAGGTTAGCAGAACCAAAATCACGATGCGGATGATGTTCGCCAAGATGGCTATCGGGATGACCAGACAGATGAGGAAGAGCGAGTACTTCCAAGAGGCGTTGCGCAAGAGGTAGATGTAGAACAGGCTGATTGCGACTAGGCCAATCAACGAGTTCATGCCCGAACAGGCGTCTTCCACCAACAATTGATATTGGGCGACAACGAGTGTCACGCCTTGTCGCGATATCGGGATGCCAAATAGCTGCAAACCATCTGTCGCCACTTTCGACACAAACAACTTCAGAGGCGAGGTTATATGATCCATCAGCCAACCCGGCGGCGGGATTAAAAACGCCATATAGAATAGGGGAAACCACGTTTTCATCATCGCTCGCAAACCCACGAACGCATACAGCGACGTCATGCAGGCACCATAGAGACCACCTGCCTCGAGGATCATGAAGTCATAGGCGCGACCGAAGATGTAGAACGGCAGCGATACCACCAGTCCCAGAGCGATCAGCCAGGGTTTGCCAGGTTCTGCCAAGGACAACATTTCCTGGCGTTTGCGCCAAACCAGCCAGATGCCCGTTGCCAAGACGATGGGCCCGTGGGCCCCGGACTCCTTGGACCAAACCTGTTGGCCCAGGGATAGGATCGTCGGTATCGCAAGCGCGGCCAGGCCCAACACAACCGGCCAAAAACTAATCGAGGGCATTGAAGGCGCTCGGAGACTCGATGTGCTTGGCGAGGCCATGGCTTTAGAACTCGTTCAAGACCGTGCCGATGACACGACCGCCGTCACCCTGGATCTCGCTGATCAGCGTTTTCAGATCATTGACGCGGGAGGTGTCCTTGCGCGCCACGACCATACTATATCCAAGCACCGTGCTGATCCGACGGGCATCTGAACAGGCATTTGCAGGGGGGGTATCAACGATCGTCAGTTCAAAATCACGAAGGCAAAAGCTCATCAGCGCGTCAAATCGCTCCTGCGCTAACAGTTCCTGCGGATTGGGCGCGGCACCACCCGCATACATAACTGACAGATTGGGGACGACGTCGGCATCAATGAAGCCACCATAGTCTTCGTCTGAGGCGAGGCACTGGTAAAGCCCTGGTCCGACAACAGAGGGGCGAATGACTTCGCTTATGCCAGGATTCCTGAGATTACCGTCGATCAAGAGCGTTTTTAAGCCAATTTGGGACAGAGCTACCGCAAGATTTGTTGCGACATAGGTTGCACCAACCCCAGAGCTTGCGGAGCAAACGGCCAATGCCCGACGACCAGCATCAATATGCTTGGCCATGATGTGGGTCCGCAGAGAGCGGATCGCCTCGGACGGGCCGCCGTTTGGATCTGATAAACTCACGATTGAGCGCGACAGGGAATAGGTCGGCGGATCACGGAGTTGGGGCAGATTGGTGCGGGCTTCGCTAGCCATCAGAGCTCCTTGGGTCACGCCTGCACCGCCCGCCGACGACGGAACCAGGTCAGGCTCGGCCGGTTGGAAGCTGCAGTTCGGGTCGGTCGCGTGGCGATAATCGCGAGAAGTGGGACATCAAGCGTCGAGCGAAGATCTTCAGCAGACCGAACGCGTCTTCCGAACATCTCGATCAGCACTGAAAGTACCAAGCCCAGGCCAATGCCCAGACCCAGCGACCCGCCGTAAACGAGGGGCTTGTTTGGGAACTTTGGCTGCTGTGGCGTTACCGCGTCGCCCAAGGAGACTATGCCTGTGTCGGCGATACCCGCTTCTTTGCGAAGTTCGACGATTCTCGTCATCGACTTGTTGAACGCCTCTCGCCGCAGATTCACTTCAGCTTGAAGTTGGTTCAAACGCTCGATCTCTTCGCGCTTGGCGATAACTCGCGAGGTCTGGGCGCGCACCGCGGCATCCAGAGCGCCCGCTCCGGCACCTGCCGCATTCGACGCTGCCCGAGATGCGGCCGAGGCATCTTGCGCGGCGATCCGAGATACGACGCCGCGACGGGCGCGCATCGCCTGCATCTGGGGGTGATTTGGACCCAAGCTCTGAGAAGCTTGGCTGATCTGGGAGTCAAGTGCGGCCAGTTCAATTGAAGCTGCCGACTGGGGCGCAACGGCAATCATTCCGCCGCCGACCCCACCCTGGCCAGAGAGAGCTCTCAAGCGCGCCGTATCAACGTCGGAATTATCGCCCTGCATGACGATGCCGTTGGCCTTTTCGTAGGCGGTCTTGGCAGCATCGGCGGCGTTCAGAGAGGCTTGCTCTTGGGTCGCCTGCTGGGTGTACCAATCGGCGGCCTTGGTCGCCTCTTTTCGACGCGTCTGTAGGGCATTGTCGAGGTAGGCGTTGCGAAGGTTATCGGCCATCGCCTTGGCTTCACCAGGGGTGGTCGCGCGATAAGATATCTCTAGAATGTTGGTTCCCGCAACGGCACCAACCTCGGTCCGGTCAATGACCTTCTGGGATACCCATCGGCGAATATCAACGTCGTTATTTTTTGCCGCCTGGTATTGCTGAATATACTGCGGGCTAGCGGCCAGACCCAACGTATCAACTGCTTGTCCCGCGACATCATAATCGCGGATCAGTTCCATCTGCGTGGCCATATAGGTCCGGGAATTGGCATTGGCGATGACTTCCCCGGTTACCGGATCGGGACGCAACGTATTGAGCATCACGCGGGTCTTGGCCTCATAGCTGGGCGGCACAATGAGCAACGCTATGAACGCCCCGATTAGGGTCGCCACTGTGGTGGCAGCCGTCAGCCAACGGTATGCCCAAAGGATTGTCAGAAACTGAAATATGCTCATTCGTTATCTCCGGTCGCTCTAGAACAATCGCTCTCGAACGACGATCACGTCGTTGGGCTCGACCTTCGCATTGACGTCCAATTTGACCTTCTTTCCAGCCCGAGTGACCAGAACACCTCGATCAGTGCCTGACTCGCTCAAGCCGCCGGCACGCGCGATCGCTTCACGTAGTGTCATGCCCGTTTTCATTGTGTAGTTTCCAGGATTACCGACTTGGCCCGAGATATAGAAGACGTCCGCGATCGGAATATAGATCTTGTCTCCAGCCGTGACGAACGGGTCTTCGCTGGCATCGCCTGTGGCAAGTTTTTCGATGAAATAGCGCTTCTCAGGCCCGGTTTCAGGTCGGACAATTAGGTAGTCGGCGGCGCGCTCTTGGATCCCGCCCACGCGAGCCATGATTTCTGACATTCGGTAGGCGCGATTGATCGGCACCAATCCAGGCGCGCCAACCGCGCCCAAGACTGTGACATACCGGCTGGAGTACGAGGAGACCTCGATATTGACCACCGGATTGGCGTAAAATCCACCG
>JANLPX010000365.1:0-9997 GCA_031367485.1 Alphaproteobacteria bacterium
GGCCGACGACGGCGTCAGGTGCTTGGTCCTAACTGGATCTGACCGCGCCTTCGCCGCCGGCGCTGACATCAAAGAGATGTCTGACAAGTCCTATGCCGAAATGTTCAAGGGCGATTTCTTCGGCGCAGCAGCCCGACGCATGGAGCAGTTTCGCAAGCCGATCATTGCTGCCGTAGCGGGTTATGCTCTGGGCGGCGGCTGCGAGCTGGCCATGCTGTGCGACTTCATCATTGCTGCCGAAACCGCCAAGTTCGGCCAGCCGGAGATCAATCTGGGCGTTATGCCCGGCATAGGCGGCACCCAGCGCCTGACCCGGTTTGTCGGCAAGTCCAAAGCCATGGATATGATCCTCACCGCACGCATGATGGATGCTGCCGAGGCTGAGCGGTGCGGCCTGGTGTCCCGTGTGGTGGCCGCCGACAAACTGGTGGACGAAGCCCTGGCCGCTGCCGCCAAGATCGCCGCCCAGTCACCGATGGCCGTGATGATGAGCAAGGAATTGGTCGAAACCGCCTATGAAACGACCCTTGCAACTGGCGTGGCGATCGAACGCCGCCTGTTCCACTCGCTTTTTGCGTTCGAAGACCAAAAGGAGGGCATGTCCGCTTTCATCGATAAGCGAAAGCCCATCTTCAAGGGATCCTGATGCGCCTGGTCGCTTTCGGTGAGTCTTTCGTACTCGGGGCAGGTGATCCCGACCATCTGGGTTGGATCGGCCGAGCTGTCGCCGGTCAACGCCAGATAAGCCTCTATAATCTGGGCATCCGGCGGGAGACCTCTGATGAGCTCGCCGCACGCTGGGAAGCCGAGGCGCGGCGGCGGGCGGTTGACTACGAACCCATGCGGATCGTCTTTTCCTTCGGTTGCAATGACAGCCACCTTGTAGAGGGAGCGCCTCGCGTCGCCCTTGCGCAAACCCTCAAGAATGCGTGGGCTATGTTGACGGGTGCTCAGGCCATCGCGCCGGTGCTAATGGTCGGCGCGCCCCCCGTCGTTGACCCTGGCGTATGCGCCCGTGTCGAAGTCCTCAACGCTGCCTTGCTGGCGCTATGCGTGCGTCTGAAGGTCCCCTTCATAGACGTCTTCCGCCCGCTGGCGGCAGGCGGTCTATGGCAGACCGAAGCCGCCGCCTGGGATGGAGCCCATCCGGGCGCAGCAGGCTATCAGCAGATGGCCGATCTGGTTGCCGCTCATCCGGCGTGGCAACACTTAATTGCGCCACAAGAATAGCGCCCGCATTGCATTGACCCGCAGGGCACCTTCCCGTATATCCGCGCCTCCAATTTAGCTGCCGGTTCCCACGGGGATCCGGCGCATGATGTTTTTGAGAGCTGAAGCATGGCCAATACGCCCGGCGCTAAGAAAGCGGTCCGCAAAATCGCCCGCCGTACCGAAGTCAACAAGGCTCGTCGGTCGCGGGTTCGCACCTATCTGCGCAAATTTGAGGAAGCGATTGTGTCCGGCGATGCGACAGCGGCCAAGACAGCCTTCGTCGAAGCTCAGTCTGAGCTGATGCGAGCCGTCACCAAGGGCGTGGTTCACAAGAACACCGGCTCCCGGAAAGTCTCACGTTTGGCAGCCCAGTTAAAGAAGCTGGCCGTCGCCTGAGCCCTCGGCATAGCCGAACTCATTGTGTTTTCGGTCTACAGCAGCCTGGGGGCTTAGTTGTCCCTGGGCCTTTCTTTGTGACTCAAAACTGGACATTCGCGTACGACCGATTTCCTCAGTTTGCGGGGGGTCAAAACGCAAATTCCCTTGCCCAGTGAGGGGTCGGATCGAGTCAATGAAAATATCCGCAAATTGGGTAAAGAATCTCCGTTGACCCCCCAATCTCGATAGCTAGTGTGAGGGTCTTAGAGCGTTATTTCCAATCGAGTTTGCGCAAGCGCCCCGGGGTCGGATTGTCGTCCGACTGCGACTAAGCACCTGTGTTTGTTGATCTAATGAACCAGGCGAGCGCGGGAGCTCCTGGTCTGAATGAATAGAGCTGGAAGGCCAGGGGATGACGAACGGGGGTATTGCAGGGGCTATGGCGGACACGACCACAGGAGATGTCTGGACTAAGACCTGTCAGGCGTTAAAGCGGGAATTGGGTGAGGCCACCTTCGGCTCATGGTTGGGCCAAGCGGCCCTGCGCGAGCGCGGAGAAGAGCTTTGCTTGGTTGCCGCCACGGGAGTCGCGCGCGACTGGATTCGGCGCCACGCTTGGAGACGGATTGCCGAACTCTGGGCCCAGAATGACCCGCGTGGGCGCCGCCTCGACTTGAAGTCGCGGATCGAATTCGACACGCAGGGCACTAGCCCCGTAAAAGCCCCGACCATCGTTCAGTCGCAAACTGAACCGGCAGTCATCGAGATTGACGTCGACCTGACCCAGTCTCCGCAGGCCGGTCGGGTCGGCCGCCAGCAAGGGCTGCAGGAGCGCTTCTCCTTTGATACCTTTGTGTCTGGCCCCGCCAACGAGTTCGCTTTCGCGGTGGCGCGCCGGGTTGCGTCCTGGGCGGACGGTCACTTCAACCCAGTCCTGTTCCATGGCCCCTACGGTTTTGGCAAAACCCACCTGCTGAATGCTCTCGCATGGGAAGCGATGCGAACGGCACCAGAGAAGAAGGTGGTTTATCTGTCGGCTGAGCGGTTCACTTCGACCTTCATGAAAGCCTTACAAGACCGGCAAACCTCTGCCTTCAAGTCCCAATTACGCGACGCTGATCTGCTGTTGATCGATGACGTGCAGTTCGTGGCCGGTAAGTCTTCAACTCAGGAAGAGTTGTTTCATACGCTCATCTCTCTGGTTGAGGATGGCCGCCGCGTGGTGATGACCGCTGACCGCTCCCCCTCGGAATTGTCGGAGATGGAGCCACGCCTGCGAAGCCACCTCCAGTCTGGCTTGGTATGCGGCATTGAGCCCGCCGACCGCGTCCTACGCTTGGGTATCATCGAGCGCAAACTAGCAACCTTGGCTGAGCAGGGTGGGTTCGTGCCCTCAGCCAAGCCTGAAGTCCTGCAATTCCTGGCCGACCGTTTCACGGACTCGGTGCGAGAGCTTGAAGGTGCCCTGAACACGCTTGTGGCAAGGGTCGGCGGAGATATCGCGCGGTTGAGCCTAGATGAGGCGCAATCCATCCTGCGTCCCCATCTCTCCTGCACCGAAAAACGCGTGACGGTCGATCAAATCCAAAAGGCCGTCGCCGAGCACTACGGCTTGAAACAGGCCGATATGATCTCGGAGCGTCGGGCTCGCGCGGTGGCGCGCCCCCGGCAGGCCGCCATGTGGATCGCTAAACAGATTACCACTCGGTCTCTGCCCGATATCGGTCGCAGGTTCGGCGGACGCGACCACACCACGGTGCTGCACGCTGTGCGACGGATTGAGGCTCTGAAGGCCGATGACCCGGTCTTAGCTCGCGACCTGGATGTACTGTTGCGGAAGCTGCGGGGTTAATACACCAATCCCTAATGATCCAGGACAAGGCCCGCCATCATAAGCGGGCCTTTTTTGGGCTAGCACTTGAAGAAACCCGCAAGAAAAAGGGCGACCGCATCGCTGCAGCCGCCCCATTTATCTCAACCGTTGAAGGTAAGGCCTACGCCTCTTCCTTCTCGTCAATCTTAGCGGAGAGGTCTTCGCCAGTTTCCTGATCAACGACCTTCATGGACAAGCGCGTCTTGCCGCGATCGTCGAAGCCCAAGAGCTTGACCTTCACAGACTGACCTTCAACCAGCACGTCAGAGACCTTGCCGACCCGCTCATTGGAGATCTGGCTCACGTGAACTAGGCCGTCCTTGGCACCGAAGAAATTCACGAAGGCGCCGAAGTCGACGATCTTCACGACCTTGCCGGTATAGATGGCATTGAGCTCAGGCTCGGAGGCGATGGACTTGATCCACTCCTTGGCCGCGTCGATCTTGGACTGCTCGGCGGCCGCGATCTTGATCGTGCCGTCTTCGCCGATATCGATCTTGGCTCCGGTTTCAGCGGTGATCTCGCGGATCACCTTGCCGCCCGAACCAATCACTTCACGGATCTTGTCGACCGGGATCTTGATGGTCTCGATCTTGGGGGCGTATTCGCCAAGCTCGGTGCGTGGGGCTTCCATGGCCTTGGCCATTTCGTCTAGGATGTGCTTGCGCCCACCCTTGGCCTGCTCCAGGGCCTTCTTCATGATCTCTTCGGTGATCCCGGCGATCTTGATGTCCATTTGCAGGGAAGTGATACCGTCTTCGGTACCGGCAACCTTGAAGTCCATGTCGCCTAAGTGATCCTCGTCACCCAAGATATCGGACAGAACCGCGAAGCCGTCGGCTTCGAGGATCAGACCCATGGCGATGCCGGAGACCGGCTTCTTCATGGGAACACCGGCGTCCATCAGGGCCAAGGATGACCCGCAGACCGAAGCCATTGAGGACGAGCCGTTGGACTCGGTGATCTCAGAGACCAGGCGGATGGTGTAGGGGAAGTCTTCCTGGCTTGGCAGCATGGGACGAATGGCGCGCCAAGCGAGCTTGCCGTGGCCGACTTCACGACGGCCAGGTGCGCCCATGCGGCCGGTTTCCCCCACCGAGAAGGGAGGGAAATTGTAGTGCAGCATGAACTTCTCGTAGTACTTGCCTTCCAGCGCGTCGATCATCTGCTCGTCGTCGCCGGTACCCAAGGTGGCTACTACCAGGGCTTGGGTTTCGCCGCGGGTGAACAGGGCTGAACCGTGGGCACGGGACAAGACGCCGACTTCTGAAACGATCTGGCGGACCTTGTCGACAGTGCGACCATCGATGCGGATGCCGGTGTCCAGGATGTTGCGACGCACGACGTCGGCTTCCAGTTCCTTGAACACGCCGCCCAGCTTGTCGGGGCCGTAACCATTGGGGTTAGCGTCGGACTTGCCAAACTTTTCGGTAGCCTTGGCCTTCGCCTTGCCCACCGCGTCCTGGCGTTCGCCCTTGGCCACGATCTTGTAGGCGCTGGCCAAATCCTTGCCGATCAGCTTCTTCACGTCAGCCTTGATGGCGTCGGTATCGTCGGGGGTGAACTCGAAGGGCTCTTTGGCGGAGTGCTCGGCCAATTCGATGATCGCGTCGATTACCGGCTGGATACCAGCATGGGCAAACATCACGCCCTTCAGGACCTCATCTTCGCTAAGCTCTTGGATTTCGGACTCAACCATCATCACCGCTTCATTGGTGGAGGCGACGACCAAGTCCATGGCCGACTCTTTCATTTCTTCCAGGGTCGGGTTGAGGATGTACTCGCCGTTCACATAACCAACGCGGGCGGCACCGATCGGGCCCATGAAGGGCGCACCGGAGATCACCAGGGCGGCGGAGGCGGCGACCAAGGCCACGATATCTGGATCATTTTCCAGATCGTGGGCCAGCACGGTGCAGACCACCTGGACTTCGTTCTTGAAGCCCTTGACGAACAACGGGCGGATCGGACGGTCGATCAAGCGCGATGTCAGGGTTTCTTTTTGGCTCGGCGCACCTTCGCGGCGCGGGAACGAGCCTGGGATCTTGCCGGCGGCGTAGAACTTTTCTTGATAGTTCACGGTCAGCGGGAAGAAGTCTTGGCCGGGCTTAGCGCTCTTGGCAAAGACAGCCGTGGCAAGCACCATGGTCTCGCCGTAGGTCGCCAACACAGCACCGTCAGCTTGACGCGCCATGCGGCCGGTTTCGAGGGTCAGCGTCTTACCGCCCCACTCGATGGTTTTTCTTTTGATGTCGAACATTGTTTCTTCTTTCATGTCCCACGGGCGTATTCCCGCAGGTGATTGGACAGGCATCGGACTTCCGAAATCCTCTCCAGACTGACAGGCAGGGGTGAGGATAACTTCAAACCCTCGGTGTGTAGAACAAGGCCCGTCAAACGGTCCCCGGTTGCCGCTGTCGTCCTTCGGCCTGTCACGAAGGAAGCGGCATATACGCAAAACCCCCGGTTTCCCGGGGGCCGAAGCGATCTAGCGACGCAGACCGAGCTTTTCGATGATGGCAAGGTAGCGTGGATTGTAGGACGACTTCAGGTGATCCAGAAGGCGACGACGCTGTGAGACCATCTTCAGAAGGCCGCGGCGCGAGTGATTGTCTTTCTTGTGGGTCTTGAAGTGCTCGGTCAGATTGGCAATTCGTTCGGTCAGAATGGCCACCTGGACCTCTGCACCACCGGTGTCGCCGTCGGAACGGCCGTTTTCTTTGATCAGTTCAGCTTTACGCTCGATGGTAATCGACATCGTCTAGTCTCCGCTCTTGTCCAGATGAAAGACCCGCGTGGGTTCGAGCCGACCCATACGCATCTCGCAGAGCGCCACCACCACATCGCCCGCCATGGCTGAAACGGTTCGAGAGCCGGGCGCGAGCCGGGCTTTCAAGGCCTCAACCTGTCGGGGAACGAGAACGATGGGCCGTCCCTGCTTAAGCTTGAAGGCGTCTTCAGCGGTCACGGCCAGCTCCGGGATGTCGTCCAGGGCGGTCTTGACCGGAAGCAATGCCTCCAAGAAGCCGGGCTTATGGCTCATTTCTTCGAGCAATTCCAGTGTTATCGCCTGATCCTCGCCAAACGGGCCGACGCGGGTGCGGCGCAGGGCGCTGACGTGAGCACAGGCCCCGAGCATAAGGGCCAGATCACGGGCAATCGCCCGGACATAGGTACCCTTACCGCAAACGATCTCGATCTCGATATGGTCGGGGTCTGGAGTGTCGGTGACACAGGCCGAATGGATGATCACATTGCGCGGTGCCAAATCGACGGCCATGCCCGCTCTAGCCAAGTCGTAAGATCTTTCCCCATCAACCTTGATGGCGGAAAAGGCCGGCGGTACCTGGCTGATCTGGCCCACGAAGCTGGGCAGAACAGCCTCCACGGCGTCACGAGCGGGGCGAATCTCATTCTGCGCAACGGTTTCACCCTCGCGATCAAGGGTCGAGGTTGTTCGACCCCACTCAACGGAAAATCGATAAGTCTTGGTGGCTTCGACCATGAACGGCACGGTCTTGGTGGCCTCGCCCAAGGCAATTGGCAGGATGCCTGTGGCCAAGGGATCAAGGGTTCCGGCGTGGCCGGCCTTCTGAGCATTAAACAAATGACGAACCCGACCCACGGCATGGGTAGAGGTCAGGTCGTAGGTCTTATCGAGACAAATCCATCCGGAAATCGCATCGCCCTTCTTGCGGCGCGCCATCTAGGCTTCGTCTTCATCGATCCGCAGGTCCTGTGCGACCTTTGGGTTACTGAACAGCGCATTCATTCGAGACGCGTCGTCGAACGTCTCGTCATGGACGAATTTAAGGGCCGGCGTAAACTTCATCTCGATAGAGCGCCCCAAACGGCCACGTAGAAATTTCGCGTGCGTGTTCAAAGCTTTGACAACCTCGGGCGCGTGCACCCCACCAAGCGGCTCGACGAAACATAGGGCCTGTCGCAAATCCGGGCTCATCCTCACCTGGGTTAGGGTGATCGATACGCCGCGCAGGGCATCATCATTGATCTCATGCTCGCGTAGTATGTCCACCAGGGCGTGGCGTGTGAGTTCTCCGGAGCGGAGTTGGCGTTGGCTGGGGCCGACAGGCGCACCTTTGCCAGATGTTCGTTTCATGCGACTTGGGCCTCATTGCCTGGCGCGCGGATCGAACACGACGCTCAAGGAAGCGGCGGCTTCTAGTGGGGAGCGCGACGGAAGTCCAGCCTTACGCGCCGGTTCTCTCCTTGAAGAAAGCGAGCACCCGCGCCTCAGCTTCCTTGGTCGGTCCGCTATTGGCCAGGTGCATGGTGAGCACAGAGTGCGGTGGGCGTTCAGCCGACTGGGCATCGGCGTCCTCAAGCTCAATGGCCTCAAACTTGTCGCCGAATTCGCGGCGGTAGCTGTCGAACCTCGCATTGGGCACGAAGGCGTCTGACTTGAATCGCAGCCCAATCATCGAAAGGTCTTCATCAGCAAAGCGTCGCTTTGCACAGGCAATCTCGGCGGGAGAAGCATCAATACCGGCGGCCCGCGCCGCCGACTTGCCCGCCAGGGGCAGGGAGGGTTGCGACAATACGGGCGCGACGACCGAGGGCTCAGTCATCATGGCCAAGGCAAAGCCCCCGGTGAAGCACATGCCCACGGCCCCCACACCCTTACCGCCACACTCGGCATGCGCCTTGCGGGCCAAGGCGCGTAGCCAGTCGACGATGGGGCTGGACTTGCCCCCTGACCAGACATGGAACTCACGCCGAATGCAGATGGCATTGAACATCGCCCCCAAGGCATAGCCCGTCGAAACAGGGCGGCCCGGTTGGCCAAACAAGCTCGGCAAGAAAACGGTCATTCCGGCTTCGGCCACGCGATCAGCGAATTCGACCACCAGGGGGTGAAGCCCTGGAATTTCGTGAATAATGATGACGGCTGGGCCTGATCCACGGCGATAGACCGGTCGGGTCCATGGACCGTCTGTGAAGTCAGACTTCTCGTATTCAGAGAGCGCCGCTTCATAGTTCATTCTGATAACCCCTTGAAGTGAGGCGACCAGACTAAACTGATCAGAGCTTGATGCGCAGCATGGAAATGTCGCCCTGGAAGCCAGATAGCCGCCACCCGCTCGGGCTTTGGCTGAAGATCAACATACAAGGGCCCTTCTTGGACTTGGTGGCGCAAACCCGGCCATCGGGCATGGCTCTCAGTGACCCAGCTATGGCGACCGTATTGGGGATCGGGCTGTCAGCCTTGTAGCCATAATACTCGGCCACTTTTCGGAACACCTTGGGGTTAATCAGAGCCTCCCCAGCGATATCGGCCAGTCCAGGTGCCAGAGCGGCGGCGAGAGACCCGAGCGGCGAAGACTTGCCCTGCTCGGCCAGTCTGGCAATCAGTTCGCGTTTTAAGCCGTCTCGATCCACGTGAGCCTCGAAACCGGCCCGGTCATTGTCGCGAATGGCCACCAACAGGGCATGCACATCATTGGCCGCCGACAGACGCGAGGCCGTTGCGCAGGCGCTCAAGCCCAGGGCAAGCAGCAGGATGATCAGAATCTGGCGCATGACTGCCTCCTATCGACTACCCGACTATGCCGGAATTCTGGCCATAAGGCGACGAACGGCCTTTGCGCCCGAAACAGCTTAGGCCGGCGAACCCGTCCGCATGCGCCATACCGTGGACGCGGCCAGCTCTGACCAAATCGCCGCCTCAAGCGCTGGATCGCGTGCCTCAGCCTCAGCGTGGCAAACAATGAGTGCCTGGCGAAGCCGTGCATTTTCCGCTGACAGCGCAGAGATGTGCAAATCCTCGTCCGATCCCGCCTCGCCCAGCAAGGCGCGTACCCTGCGATTTTCCTGCACCAAGTGATGGGCCATGCCATCCAGGGCCTCAGCGGCGATGCCCATTAACGCTGCAGAGAGACCAAGCGCGCTTGCGCGGTCAGTATCTGCAATGCCAGGTGCCGCGTTGCGAACAACCAGGCCCGCGAGCTCAGCCAGAACCGTGGGGATGTCCGGCTTCATAGCTTCCCCATTACCTTCAAGATGGCTCGATCCTGGGCATTCTGCAGCGCCCAGGGGGGATAGACCATGATGGGCTCTCGGTTACCGCCATCGATAAAGGCCCGCGCCGAGGAAATCCAAATCGCCTGGCCCTTCACGCAGTTGAACAGCGTCCACCAGTGCAGGGCTGCAGGGTCAGCGCGCATGCCGCTGGACGCCTCCCAGATCCCGATGGCTTGATCTGACGGAATAAGACCACCGGCAAGCTCGCGGCCGAACGACCAAACCGGGTTCAGGCTCCAGCCCAGGTCTTCCAGCGGGTCGCCGAGATGGGCCATTTCCCAATCTAGAACGCCGTGAATAGCCCCCTGCGTATCATAGAGAAAATTGCCGGTGCGATAGTCGCCGTGCACAACACCGATGCGTGCGGGCGGTGGTGGCGGATTGGCGCGCAGCAAGCGGATGGCAGCGCGGGTAATCGGCAGGGGTTCAGCCTGGTCTTCGTCTAGCACGCCCTCCCAATAGTCGAGTTCCCGGACCCAACATTCCGCAGGT
>JANLPX010000375.1:0-7912 GCA_031367485.1 Alphaproteobacteria bacterium
CATTGCCCGCACCTGCCACCCCCACCCCACGCGCTCGGAAGCCGGTCGTCAGGCCGCCATGGGCGTTGAGGGCTGGACCATGCAGTCCTAATCGCTCAGAGTTCACCCCAACAAGGTTGGGGAGTGGACAAGATGAGCGACTGGAAAGATCCCGAGATCGCGATGGTTCGCGCTGTTTTAGCTGCCATGCCCGACGCGCCTAGCGCAGCTGGATTGACCTTTGCCGAGCGCCGCCCCGGTATGGATGCCTTTGGGGACTCCGCACCCTTGCCAGAAGGCCATGTCTGGGAGGCTACGACCTTTGCCGGACTCCCCGCAGAATGGCACACGCCGCCGGGCGTCGATGCGGCCAAGGTGATCTTATATCTGCACGGTGGCGGCTATTGCATCGGCAGTCCGCGCAGCCATCGCGGCTTGAGCGCGCAGCTGGCCCATTGCGCAGGCGCGCGCGCTGTAACGCCGGACTATAGGATGGGACCCGAAGTCCCCTTCCCCGCCGCCCTTGATGATGCCTTAGCCTGCTACCGCGCCCTGCTCGATCAGGGATTTGCGTCCGGCAAGATCGTCATTGCCGGGGATAGCGCCGGTGGCGGGCTGACCTTGGCGACCGCTTTGGCCATTCGTGCGGCTGGATTGCCGCAGCCTGCCGGCCTCTTTGTAATCAGCCCCTGGGCAAATTTGCGCCCGACTGGGCCGTCATATGCCGCCAAGGCGGCCACCGACCCGATGATCACCGCCGCGGCGCTGAACGAGTTCGCAGACGCCTATCTGGCCGGGGCGGACGCCAGCAACATTTTAGCCTCTCCGGCCCTGGCGGACTTCTCCGGCTTAGCCCCGATCCTCATCCATGTGGGATCAGAGGAGTGCCTACTGTCAGATTCGATTGCTGTGGCCGAGCGCGCGGGTTTGGCCAATGTCGCTGTGCGCCTCGAAGTCTGGCCGGAGATGATCCACGTTTGGCATGCCTTCTACGGATTGCTCGGTGCCGGTCGACAGGCGATTGCCGGCGCTGGCGGTTGGATCGCCGAGCGCTTCGACTGACCCCAGTGTTGAGCGTTCGTTTGGCACGGCTGGAAGATCTTCCGGTTGCCGCAGCCATTTATCAGCAGGTTCTCCGTAAGACCTTCACCTGGATTCCGGCCTGGCGACACAATGCTCAGGACTTCCTTCGGGCCGCTGAGGAAGAAGATGTATTTGTCGCCGTGTCAGAGGCCCGGATTGTCGGGATAGCCGGGTTCCACCGCGCCGACAACTTCTTGCACTCGCTTTATGTGACTGAGCGCGGATTCGGCGTTGGCAAGGCCATACTCGATCACATTCAGGCCTTAGCGACCGGGCCAATTGCCCTGAAGTGCCAAGCGGCAAATCTGCGCGCGCAGGCATTTTACACACGAGAGGGCTTCGAGGTTGTGGAACACGGGCGCGATCCACCTTCAGGTCCGCCCTGGGTCCGGATGTTGCGGGGCGGCTGACGAGCTAGGCGTGTGGGTGAGCCTGCGAATAGGCGCTCAGTAAGGCCGCAGCATCGACATCGGTGTAGCGTTGGGTCGTGGAGAGCGACGCGTGGCCCAGTAATTCTTGAATTGACCGCAGATCGGCACCGGCACCCAAGAGGTGGGTGGCAAAGGAATGTCGCAACGCGTGGGGGGTGGCACTGTCGGGTAAGCCAAGCCGACCACGGAGTTTCTGAACCGTAGCCTGGACATGACGCGGACTGAGCGGCCCGCCCCGCTTGGCACGAAACAACGGCTCATCGGCTGAAATTACGAAGGGCAGGTCAAGGAGATAGGCTTTAATCGCTGCGGCGACCTGCGGTAGGACCGGGACAATTCGGGTCTTAGAACCCTTGCCGGTAATTCGCAGGGAGGTTGTCAGCGGCGCATCCGAGCGCCGCAATGACAGGGCTTCTGAGATGCGCAAGCCGCAGCCATAAAGCAAGGTCAGCACGGCCTGGTCGCGCGAGGCTTCCCAATATTCTTGATCCGAATCCAGGCCCGGTTCTGCGAGCAGGCCCCGGGCCTGATCCTCACTCACCGGGCGCGGCGCCGAGGGCTTGACCCGCGGACCACGAACCAGGCCGACTGCCGCATTGGGCGTATCTAGCCTGCGATCCAGGAACCGATGGAATGTCCTAATCGCCGAAAGCGCCTGCGATAGCGACCGTGGAGACAGGGGTTTCGCCAATTTGCGCAGATGGGCCAACCACGCCCGGATCTCACCGGGTGTAACGCTAGCAAGATCAGTGACCGACAGATCTTCGCCGCGATGCTCCTCGAGAAAGGCCACATATCTGCCGGCCGCGAAGCCATAGGCCTCCACGGTGCGCGGCGATGCGCGGCGTTCCTTGGCCAAATACTCCAGCCAAAGGCTGACACTGGCCCGGGCGGCGATCACAGAATGGGCCAGCGCTCGGCTGTGCGCTCAACCACGCGAGCGAGGAAGGCCACGAGCTCGGCTCCCATGTCGGCGGTAAAGGCCTCAGGATCGGTGGAACCGAAGGCTAAGAGGCCGTTGCGAGCGGGCTCCCAAATGGCCATCCGCACGATCGCCATGGAGCGAATGTGTGGTGCGCGTTCGCCAAACAGGCCCAGTGCGGTAGGCTGAAAGCCCATCAAGGACACCCGTTGATGTCCGACAACCTGATCAATCCCACCTGGTGGCAAGATCCGCCAACCTGCGGGGGTTCGCTCAGGGCCCTCTAAGGCCACAACCCCGGCATGAAGGCCAAACCTGATCTGGGCCAGTTCATCCACCCGACGGGCGAGATCAGCGTGGTTGCGGGCGTCCAACAGATCGACAACGGCACCATGAGTCTGGGCTTGGGCTGCAAAATTAGCCTGCGCCGTCGCCTCTAGGGTCTCGCGGGCCTGGCTCTCACGCTTGTGCGCTTCATGGACCCTCGCCAAGGCAGCAGGACCAAAGTCGATCACATTGTTGGCGGCATCGGGCCGTAGCCCCAGATCAGCCAAGAGGGCCGGATCGTCCCTTAGAAAGCTCCGATTCTCGGCCAAAAACTGGCGAACCGTATCGGGCTCCAACCTCTGATCTCTCGCAACCGCCCCGACCAAATCCATATCTGTTCCCCGTTTCTACAGGATGGACTGACCCGTCGCGGCCCAGTCGCTGAGGAAACTAGAAAGACCCTTCTCGGTTAACGGGTGCTTGAAGAGTTCAAGAAAAAGACTTGGCGGTAGGGTCGCACAATTTGCGCCAGCAAGCGCAACGGCGGTCACATGGGCCGGGTTGCGGATCGAAGCGGCTAGGATTTCTGTGTCGAACTCGTAGTTGTCATAGATAGCCCGAATCTCGCTGATGAGATCGATGCCGCTCGCACCATAATCATCCAACCGACCGATAAAGGGTGAGATATAGGTGGCGCCCGCCTTGGCCGCCAACAGCGCTTGGGCCGCTGAAAAGCAGAGTGTCACATTGGTTTGAATGCCTTGGACAGCAAACTCGCTCACCGCCACGAGGCCTTCGCGAGTCAGCGGGACCTTGACAACAACGTTCGTAGCTATGGCGCTGAGCTTGGTACCCTCTGCCAGCATTCCGGCTACGTCAGTTGCGGTCACCTCGGCGCTCACCGGGCCCTCGACGAGGTCGCATATTTCGGCGATGACCTGCAGAATAGGACGACCAGACTTGGCAATCAGGGTTGGATTGGTGGTGACACCGTCCACGAGGCCGGTGGAAACGAGATCCTTGAGGACCGCGACGTCAGTGGTGTCTAGAAAGAGCTGCATGCGTGACCTTGTTGGAACTGAACTCGCCACCAATCTAGAGGCGCTGCGCCTATCGAGCCAGACTATCTTGGCGTACCGACCCACGCGATGAGCCGGATCGTCTCAGTCCTTCTGCCATTGCCCTTGCCCGAGGCCTTTGACTATGCCGAGCCGGAGGGCATGAATCTGAGCCTCGGCGACCAAGTTGCAGTCCCTCTTGGGCCGAGATTGATTGGCGGTGTCGTCACCACGGTTCGCGACGCCATGGGCGGTAACCGACCCCTGAAGCCGGTAGAATCAAGGCTGGACTCACCGCCCCTTCCTCCCAAGACCCTCGAGTTCATTCAATGGGCTGCCCGCTATTCGGTAGAGGCACCGGGGCAACCCTTGGCCATGACCTTGCGTGGCGCGAGAGCCGCCAAAGCCAAACCCGCGAAGATAGTCATTCTCACCGGACGGGCCCCAGCGCGATCAACCTCCGCCCGAACCAAGATCCTGGAGATTGCGGCGCGAGAGAGTCTCAGCCCCGCCGATCTGGCGCGAGCGGGCGCGGTATCGCCCGGCGTGGTCAAGGGTCTGATCGACGAGGGAGTCTTGGTCGTAAATCTCGTTGTAGCCGACGGCCTCTTCGCCCCGCTTGAATTTGAACTTAACAGACCAAGCCTCAGTCCCAGCCAGACCGCCGCTGCTGCGGCTCTAAAGGGCATGATCAAAGAAGGTGGGTTCAATGTCGCCCTGCTGGACGGCGTCACGGGATCGGGGAAGACTGAAGTTTACCTGGAGGCTGCGCATGCCACCTTGATGGATGACCCGACAGCCCAGATTCTGGTCTTACTGCCGGAAATTGCTCTGACCCATGCCGTCATCGCGAGGTTCACGGAGCGGTTTGGCGTTGTGCCCGGTGAGTGGCACTCCGAAGTTCCCCCCGCCAGTCGGCGGCGGGTCTGGGATGGAGTCGCGACCGGGAATTGTCGAATTGTCGTGGGTGCCCGTTCGGCTCTGTTTCTACCCTTTCCGAGACTGGCCCTTATCATCGTCGATGAGGAACATGACACCTCTTACAAGCAGGAAGAGGGGTTCATCTATCAGGCCCGTGATCTCGCCGTTGCGCGGGGCAAGATCGAGGGTGCAGCGGTGATCTTGGCATCAGCCACGCCTTCCCTTGAAACCCTACGAAACGCGGAGTCCGATCGCTATCGATGGCTAAAGCTATCGAGTCGGCACGGCACGGCCCAACTCCCAGATGTCGCACTTATTGATATGCGCGAGGCTGATCTGGATTCGGGGCATTGGCTCTCCCAGCCCCTGGTTGATGCCATGGTGCAAACCTATGCTGCGGGTGAGCAAACCCTGTTGTTTCTCAACCGTCGAGGTTATGCACCCCTGGTACTTTGCAAAGCCTGCGGCGAGCGCATGACCGCGCCCGACTCTGACTCTTGGCTGGTGGAACACCGCTATTCGGGTCGCTTAGTCTGTCATCTCACAGGCTATTCGATTCCGAAGCCGGACAAATGCCCCCATTGTGGTGCTCAGCATAGTTTGATTTCGATCGGCCCCGGCGTTGAACGTGTTGAGGAAGAGGCCCGCCAGCTTTTTCCAGACGCCCGCATCGCCATTTTTTCGTCCGACACGACCTGGAATGCCGCAGAGGCACGGCGACTGATACACGCAATGGAAGAAGGCCAGATCGATATTCTTGTCGCGACCCAAGCGGCAGCAAAGGGTCACAACTTCCCCAATTTGACCCTTGTCGGCGTTGTGGATGCGGACCTGGGGCTGCGAGGCGGGGACTTGCGTGCTGCTGAACGCACCTATCAGCTCTTGGCCCAGGCAACTGGACGCGCGGGACGGAAGGATCGACCTGGTCGGGCCCTCCTTCAAACCTACGCACCCGAGCACGCAGTTATGCAGGCCCTTAGGGCGCAGGACCGCGATGCTTTCACCGAAGCCGAATTGGCGGAACGGGAACTTGCCGGGTTGCCACCCTTTGGGCGCCTCGCAGCCGTCATCGTATCGGGACCAGATGCAGCATCGCTCGAAGCCTTTGTCCGGAAGATGGCTGAGTTGGCGCCCAATTCTGAAGGCGTCGCAGTCTATGGACCCGCAGATGCGCCGCTTGGCCTAGTTCGAGGTCGGCGGCGTAAGCGTTTTTTGATACGCGCTGATCGAAATGTCGATATTTCGGCGTATATGGCAGCGTGGCGCGTGCGGGTCCGGCCACCCGGGATGATCCGAGTGGCCATCGACATCGACCCCTACAGCTTTCTGTAGGCTCAGACCTATTTGGGCGGTTTTTTGCGACGCGCCGCCATGTTGAGGCCCTCGACGAGGCCTGAGAAGCCCATGGCCGCATAAATATAACCCTTAGGAACGTGCGCCCCAAAACCCTCGGCAATCAATGTCGCGCCGATCATCAACAGAAAGCCCAAAGCCAACATGACCACGCTCGGGTTATTGTGAATGAAATTTGCCAAGGGCTCTGAAGCCAACAACATTACCGCTACGGCAAAGACGACAGCTATCACCATGATCGGCAAGTGATCGGTCATGCCGACCGCAGTCAGGATCGAGTCCACGGAAAAGACGAGGTCGAGCAATAGGATTTGAACAATGGCAGCCCCAAAGTTGAGCGCGACCGGGGCCTTTTTATCCAACAGATCATCACTGGGAACAGGATCCACCGTGTGGTGGATTTCAGTCGTCGCCTTCCAAACCAAGAAGAGTCCGCCCGCGATTAGGATGAGATCACGCCAAGAGAACGCCAGTTCGAACACGGCATGGCCGTCAGCATTCAAGGGACCTTGCCAGGGCAAGGTGAACACCGGGGCAGTCAGACTAGCGATGAAAGCCAGGGTCGAGAGCAAGCCAAGCCTCAGGACCAGGGCAAGGCTAATGCCAATCCGTCGCGCGCGCGTGCGTTGTTCCGGCGGAAGTTTGTTCGATAGAATTGAGATGAAGACGAGATTGTCGACGCCGAGCACGACCTCCATCACGATCAGGGTGATCAGCGCAGCCCATGCGGTGGGGTCAGCGGCCAAGACCAACAGGTTCGACATTTGTATCCTCTGAGTTGCGTTGCCCGTTCATAGCTTATCCGTCAGCCACGCCTAGATGCTAACGGGATGGTTAGGCTCTCTGACTAGAATATCCCCTGGTGCGCGACTTGCACTCGCTTCCCGCAGACGCCGGCAACCGGTGCCAGAATGGAACGTCAAGGATGAACGACGGCGCGAATATCCGATCACTGACCAGCCTGCGGTTCTTCGCGGCGATGTGGGTCGTGCTGTTCCACTATTGGCCCGATTTGACCGGTAGCGAGGTTATGCCGGGGCTCATTTCAAAGGGCTATTTGGGGGTGGAGTTGTTCTTCACCCTGTCCGGCTTCATCCTTTGTCATGTGTATCGGACCAGCGTGGAAGACGGGTCATTTCGCTATGGCGGGTTCCTGTGGGCAAGGCTGGCGCGAGTCTATCCCCTCCATATCGCGACCTTGGTCGGTCTGGGAGCCGTGGCACTCGCCGCTGGCGCTGCTGGCTTCAAGGTTGATCCGAATATACTGTCCTGGAGCAGTTTACCGGCTCAGATCACGCTCACCCAGGCTTGGGGTTTGGCACCGGTGGCGAGTTGGAATCACCCCTCGTGGTCGATTTCGGCAGAGTGGTTCGCCTATCTCACCTTCCCGCTATTTGCTTGGCTCGCCCTGAGACTCAAGGATCGGCCAGTCTTTGCATTGGCTGCAGCGGCGGGTTTTCTGGCAGCGCTCTATTTCGGCTTTGAGAGAATTGCGGGGTTCCCGTTAACTCGCGCTACCATCGCCTGGGGCGCGCTGCGAATTGTTCCCTGTTTCGCGCTGGGCTGCGCCCTCCACGCCTTCTGGCGCGCTCGCCCGGCCAAGAATCAGCTTTTCGCGATAGCTGGTGCGCTCATAACGGGCACCACAGCGCTCATTTTTGCAGCAATCGGGGCACCGGACGCCCTGATCGTGATGACACTCGGTGGATTGATTTTATTCTTGGCACGACTAGCTCAGACCGGTTCTGGCGTTTTCGGACAAGCCCCGCTTGTTTACTTGGGAGAGATTAGCTACTCGGTGTACATGATCTGCGTTCCGTGGAAGATAGTGTTCGTGAATGCAGTCACTAGGATTTTCGAGATTAACACCGGACAGCTTCCGCTATTTTTGTGGTTAG
>JANLPX010000385.1:0-3679 GCA_031367485.1 Alphaproteobacteria bacterium
TTTGTCTCAACGGCGGGCGGCGCGTTTCTTGAATGGATGGAAGGCAAAGTGCTGCCCGGTGTGGCCGCCTTGTCGAAATAGAACAGTTTGTTGGAGCGCTGAGCATGGCCCGGGTCACTTTAAGACAACTTTTGGATCACGCTGCCGAGCAGGGCTATGGCGTGCCGGCCTTTAACATCAACAATATGGAGCAGGGTCTGGCGATCCTGGAGGCGGCCGACGCCGTTGATGCGCCGGTGATCATCCAGGCCAGCCGCGGCGCGCGCAGCTATGCCAATGACATTGTGCTGAAACACCTGATTGATGCTCTCGCGGAAATGTATCCGCACATCCCGATCTGCATGCACCAAGACCACGGTAACAACGAAGCCACCTGCGCCACGGCCATCCAATACGGCTTCACTTCGGTGATGATGGACGGTTCCCTCGCCGCCGACGGTAAAACGCCTGCCGACTACGACTACAATGTTCGGGTGACGAAGGCTGTGGTGGATATGGCCCATTGGGTAGGGGCCAGCGTCGAGGGCGAATTGGGCGTGCTGGGTTCACTAGAGACCGGCATGGGCGAGAAGGAGGATGGTCACGGCTTTGAGGGCAAACTCGGCCACGACCAACTTCTGACTGATCCAGATCAGGCCGTAGATTTCGTCAAGGCCACCGGCGTCGATGCGCTGGCCATCGCTATGGGTACTAGCCACGGGGCCTATAAGTTCACGCGCAAGCCTGACGGCGACGTATTGGCCATGAACGTGATCGAGGAAATTCATCGCCGTCTACCCAACACCCATCTGGTGATGCATGGCTCGTCCTCGGTGCCACAAGACCTGCAGGACGTGATTAACCAGTATGGCGGCCAGATGCCCCAGACTTGGGGCGTCCCGGTCGCGGAGATTCAGCGGGGCATCAAACACGGTGTTCGTAAGATCAATATTGACACTGACAACCGCATGGCCATGACCGGTGCGATCCGCAAAATCTTAGTGGAAAATCCCGGCGAGTTTGACCCTCGCAAATATTTGAAACCCGCAATGGACGCGATGCAGGTGGTTTGCCGTCAGCGGTTTGAAGAGTTCGGTACCGCTGGCCAAGCCAGTAAAATCCGCCCTATCCCGCTGTCAGATATGGCCAAGCGATATGCTAAGGGCGAATTGGCACCGAAACTCGGGCTGAGCCAGCAAGCTGCCGAATAGGCCACCCAGAGTCTGTTCCGATAAGTGGGAACCGGTTATCGGAACGCAACATGCTCTAACTTCCTGAATTAGAGCATGGTTCTAGCGATCTGAACCTCACCGGTTGTGCTTAAGGAATCGTTGCGCTCAGCGCCGGGCCTAGAACCAGCCCTTGCGCCGAAACCAAAGAAACGGCGCGAGTCCGGATACGACCATAATCAGCAGAGCCAAGGGGTAGCCGTAGGCCCATCGCAGCTCAGGCATATGCTCGAAATTCATGCCATAGATCGCGCCGACCAAAGTAGGCGGCATCAGCAAAACGGTCGCCATCGCAAAGAATTTCATGGTGCTGTTTTGCTCAATGTTGATTAGGCCAAGTGCGGCATCCAGCAAGAACGAGATATGCGAGGCTTGGTAGCTAGAGTGTTCGGTCAGAGATTGAATATCATGCTGGATCGAGACGAGGTGGGCCTGGCAGACGGGGCGCTCCATGACCTCTACTGCCAGCGCGGCGAAGCTGGCCAGTCGACCCAGGCTAACTAGGCTGGTTCGTGCCAGGGCTGCCGTCGATTGCGTTCGAGCAAGACTGGTCAATAGCGGCTCGAAGGCCGCACCACGTGGCCGGTTGAATATCGCAGCGGATGAAGCCTGCACCTGGTCAGACCCGCGCTCAAGCACTTCGGCTAGGCGCTCGACAACGGCGTCCAGCAAACCCATCAGCGCCTCGCCCCCGACGCTGGCCTCGGCGGGACTGAGCACCGCGCGCTGAGCAAAGACCGAGAAGGCCTTGGCCTCGTCATAGCGGATCGTCAGCAATCGACCTGCAGCGAGCACAAAGGTTACAGGGCTCAGCTTTGGTTCGTCGTCACCGCTGCGAACCAAGAGGCTTGCGGTCATGAAGGTCGCATCCCCCTCCTGATAGAGGCGACTGGAGGGCTCGATCTGAAGCATTTCCTCCGCCGTCGGCAGATCAAGGCCAACGGCCTGCTCGACGGCTAACTCTTCCTCGCGGGTCGGATTGACCAGATCGATCCACACAGCGTCAGACGGTAGTCGCCACTCACTTGAGGCTTCTGCGACGTGCAGCGCCTCAAAGGCCGTCGCGCCTCTTCGAAGCAGGTTTATCATGGATTATCACGCCAGCTCAGATTGGACCCCACAGCTATCGCGCTGAGGGTCAAAGTCAATTTGACTTCTATTCTGGCGTCAGTTCTTCGGTTCAGAAGCTGGTTGCGAACCCAGAACCTGCGCGATCAAAGCCGCGATACGATCACCCGAATCTGCGGCTTGTCCCAGCATCGAAAGCGGAGTTGCCCCCGGCCTAACGGCGGAAGCCACCTGACCCGCCGCAGTTTGCGCCATGGCAATTGCGGTATTGCCCGCGGTATTCAATCCCGATCCCGCCATACGATTGGCCTGCGCATCTGGATAGATAAATCCATAGGTCGGGTAGGCTGTGGTCCCCAGATCACGGACAGGGTCATACCAAACCTTGACGGTGGACCAATCGCCCGACGGCGATACATCAATCACTGTGACGTCTTTTTCTATCTGGCCCCGGGTTCCGCCGATGCGTGACCAATTGGCATGGGTGATCTGAATAACGCGGTCGGTCAGCACCTGACTGACAACAGCCACGTGGCCTAAAGTCATCTTGCCTGTCGGCTTAAAGCACAGCACGGCCCCGGCTTTTGGAGAGACGCCGGTGTCATAGTGACCCAGCGCTTGGTTCCACCACGTTCGTGCGTCACCAAAAATCTGAATGCCCGAGATCAGGCGAGCGAACGGTACGCACTGCCAGTACGTGTCAGCCGATGCACCCGATATGGGAGCAAGGGTCATGACCGCCGCAGCAGCCAATGAACCGAGAACGGTTCTGGTCCGTTTGAGCATGCTGGAGCAACTCCCCCGACGCGAACTAGCGCAAGAGATACTCACCTAACAGGCGAATGGGAAGCAAATTATGCAGCCGCGACGGAAGGTCGCTGAGTCGCGCGGGCCTCAGCAATGAGCTTCATGCCCTTTCGTGCCGGTTTTTCGATGAGGTGATATGAGCACGCTGCCAGTGGAATCACACTCACCAAGAAAACTAACCACAAAAATAGCGGAAGATGTCCGGTGTTAATCTCGAAAATCCTAGTGACTGCATTCACGAACACTATCTTCCATGGGACGCAAATCATGTAGACCGAGTAGCTAATCTCTCCCAAGTAAACAAGCGGGGCTTGTCCGAAAACTCCAGAGCCGGTCTGAGCTAGTCGTGCCAAGAATAAAATCAATCCGCCGAGTGTCATCACGATCAGGGCGTCCGGGGCACCGACTGCTGCAAAAATGAGCGCCGTGGTGCCCGTTATGAGCGCACCGGCGATCGCGAAGAGCTGATTCTTGGCCGGGCGAGCGCGCCAGAAGGCGTGGAGGGCGCAGCCCAGTACGAAACAGGGAACAATTCGCAGCGCGCCCCAGGCGATGGTAGCGCGAGTTAACGGGAACCCCGCAATTCTCTCAAAGCC
>JANLPX010000413.1:0-3204 GCA_031367485.1 Alphaproteobacteria bacterium
CTCAATACGTGCCTAGGGACATGATACTTAGTTCTCTCATCTATGGCGCACCGATCAGCCCAAACCCGGAATTAAGTTTCGTGTCCCAAACCCTCAGGTGGTCCCAACGACGCTCGGCCAGCCCTGCGACCCTTCCGGTCCAGGGATCCGGCGAAGCCACCACGACCAGTCCTCTGGCAGCAGCGACAGAGGATCTTCCTGTGATAGCTCCCGTGCCGCGTAGAGCGGCCAATGGGGGTTCGACAACGCCGGTCGCCCGAGCATGACAAGGTCGATCATCTCTTCACGAATAACCCGATCGGCCACCGCCGGTATGCCAAGGTTCCAACTGACGCCGACCGGTAGTCCGGCCTCGCGACGCACCCGGCTGCCCCGCTCGACCATGAAGGCCAACTTATCGAAGGGCACGTCCTTGGCTTGGTCGGTATTCATGCCCAAACTGAGGTCGGCCAGATCGAGCCCATGGTCCTTCAGCTGGCAGATGGCCCAGACAGCCTCGTCAAACTGGACACCGTCTGGATGGAAGTCGTCAGAACCCAACCGAATGGTCAGCGGCAGACGCTCTGGCCACACAGACCGCACCGCATCCATCGCCTCGCGGTGAAAACGCAGTCGGTTCTCAAGGCTACCGCCATACTCGTCATCTCGCTGGTTCGCTAAGGGTGAGAAGAAGCTGGCCCCCAGATAGCCGTGGGCAAAGTGCATCTCGAGCCACTCAAATCCGGCCTCAAGGGCACGGCGCGCTGCGTCAGCGTAGGCGCGGTGTAGATCCTTGATTTCGACCCGGCTAAGGGCCTGGACGGGATAGGGGAACCGCCCACCGAACGGGATCGGCGACGGGCCGCGCACTTGCCAACCCTGCGGATGTTCTGGGGGCATCTGCGTCTTGCCCTCCCACGGCTTGGTTTCACTGCCCTTTCGACCGGTGTGGCCAAGTTGAATTCCCGGGGTCGCGCCCATGGCTTTGATGATCGTGGTGAGCCGTGACAGACCCTCGATCTGGCCGTCCTCCCAGATCCCGGCACAGCTTGTCCCGGTACGCCCATCCGGGGTGATGGCGATCTGTTCAGGAAACACCAAGCCAAAGCCGCCGGCCGCGCGCGAACCCATCAGCATGACGTGGAAGTCGGTGATCCGACCGTCCTCCCCGGCCCGGTACATCGTCATGGGTGACATGGCGATGCGGTTGCGCAGAGTGATGTCTTTGAGCGTGAACGGGCTGAACAGATCGGGCATGGAATGTCTATCGCAGAACCTTCGGGGACTTGCACGCCCACCCGCTATGCTGTGACGTGTCGGCTTCCTGCCTGCTGTGCCGAACTCAAGCGCGCGAACCCCGGAATGTTGTGCGTCCCCGATCCGACGACGCTAGCCTCACCCTCGTGTCATCAAGTCGGTTAGGCTGGCACAGGAGTTGGCCTTAGCATTGCATTTGAGAACTGGAACTGGGGACACGCACTACTTTCCGACGCCAACTCCGGCATGGACTAAATCCCCAAGAGGTCGATCGATTAAGTGATAGGTGGCCCCACGGTGACGGCTCAACGTGGCGCTCTTGGTTGATCGCTCGATACGATGTCGACGGACGCCACCGGTAGCGTTGGGCCGCGAACTGCGATGCGCGCATAATCGGTGCCATTGGGGGTCAAACGCCGCGCCACGATATAGTGGGTGTCATCGACGGATCCGTCGCCTGCGCTCCCCATGGCTGAGACAATCGGATTGAGCAAACCACCCATTCCGGCACTCATCAAGTTATAGGGGCACGCCTTGCGTGAGCAAGTATAGACTATCGTGTAGCCGCGTTCCGTCAGCTCGCGCTTGTAGTGGATAAAGACCGCGAACCCGCTGGTGCCGCTTGGCCCTTGATAGACTGTCCAACTCCGTTGTCCCTCGACCTGCAATCCGGTGCCGACGGCCTTCGCGCGCGGCACGACGAACAACACGCTATCAAGGCCGAGGCCAGATCGCGCATAGTCCCTCGAACCTGCGAAGCTGTCTGGGACCGGATCAGGAAACTCGCGCGGCGGGCTCACGGGCCGCGGTTGCGCGGTCGCTGTGGTAGGCAGGAACGCTGTGAGAGCCAAGACGAACCTCATGACATGTCGCATCAGCGCGAACCCCTTTTCGCTCACCGCGCGGCGGCTGCCGGACACGGACTAACCCACCACTGAGTAGCGCGCGCGAACTGCGGCGTCATCTAAATGTGGCACTGCAGAGGTTCCAGTGAATTCGTTTGAAAAAGTTCTCACAACCCCGCCCGCACCTCCATCCAGATCTGCGCCATGATTACCCCCGGGATGGTCCGACTATCTCGCCGCGTCTTGTGGGTTAGCCACCGTTGGCCGGTGGCCCTCAGCGCCGATGCGGCCTCAGCGTTCTGAGTGAACTTGGCCTCGCAGGCCCGGCGCATCAGCCCCCAGTGCTCCGGTGACCCAGCGGCGACAACCACCCCACCAAGTTCAAAAGTCGCGGGCTGTCCTGCAGCATCGCCCAGCGCCTTGGCTTCCGGCCCCCAGAGTTTCGCCGCCTTCCGGCGCTCGGCCTGATCTGCAAACTTCAGCCCCTGCCAAAACCCCTCGATGCTGGCATAGGCCTCGCCGTCCAATTCAAACCGGGTATGTGCCAGGTTGGAAATCGCCTGAAACGGCGGTGCAACCGTGCGGGTAATGTTCAGCGGCTCGCGGCAGGCATCAGCCTTCGGACCCAGCTCTGTCAGCGCCAATCCTCGCTCGCTGGTACATTGCAGTTGGAAGACATGGCCATCGGCTGCACTGAGCAACGCGCAAATCTCCCGCTCCGCCTCTGTTTCAGCCGACAGGCCGACGACGTTGTTCTGGAAGCTGAGTTTCACCCGACGCCCTCCCCAAACCCGCCCAAGCCCGGAACGGGTGCAGATACTGCCCCACAATCCCCCGGGCGATAAGCTCCGACACGCCGGTCTCACCCCTATGCAGCCCGGGCAAGTAATAGGTGCCGAACGCGCGATCAAAGACCGAAAACACGATCCCGAAATTCACCCCTGCTCCGCGCGCTTCCAGCGCATGGTGCCAACGGTGTGCGGCCGGCGAGACCAACAGCCAACCGAGCGGACCAAGCGTCCAGGGCAGGTCGGCGTGGATGAAGTGGCCCCAATAGGTGCGCACCACGGCTACCGATAAGATAGCCCAGTCCGGCAGACCTAGTAGGATCATAACCGTGAGG
>JANLPX010000444.1:0-5545 GCA_031367485.1 Alphaproteobacteria bacterium
GTCGAAGGTCTTGCCGGGCTTGATGCCGGGAAAGCTGACGCCGGGAACGCCATCCATCTGAAACGGCAAAAGAATGCCGTGCCAGTGGATGGAACTATCCTCTTGCAGAGTATTGGTAACCGATAGTCGGGCTTTCTGGCCCTCCTTCAACCGTATGATCGGCCCTGGCACGGTTCCGTTGACTGTGCAGGCGTGCCCACTTGTTCCACCGACACTGAAATGCACCTCGCCGATGCTGAGCGCGATATATTCGCCGCTCAGCACTTCGGAGGCATGGTTAGGGCCGCTAATACCCCCCATAGTGCCGCTACGAGCCCATGCTGGAAATAGCGAAGAAAGCGCGATCCCGCTGCTGGTCAGCACCGCACCGCGCAACAAGTTCCGGCGATTGAAAGGGGTTGCGATCATATTGGGGCGTCCATCAAAGGGTCTGATGGTGATACGTCCCGAGTCGCTCAACCCCTCAAAATATCGGTCAACTTGTTGCGCGCACGGTAAAGCCGCGTCTCGACGGCTTTTTCGCTGATGCCCAATACTTGCGCGGTTTCGGCCTGTGTCAGCCCTTCGATGGTGCGCAGGATGAGGGGCTCGCGGATCGCGATGGGCAATTTGGTTATCGCATCGCGCACCCGGGCCAGTTCAGCATGGTCAGCAAGCTGCTGATCGGCGGGAATGGTCTCGATAGCAATCGCTGCCGCCGCCTCAATCGGCAAGGCAAACGAAAAGAAACGCCGCACCGTGCGCCGCCGCGCCCAATCACGGCACTTGTTGATTGCGATACGCGACACCCAAGTCTTGAAGGGTCGGGTGCCATCGTAGCTCTTGAGCGCAGCAAAGGCCGCAATGAAAGCCTCCTGAGTGACGTCAATCGCAGCATCGCTGTCGTTGATGGATCCGCGCACCAAACGGAAGACTGCCTCGCGGTGACGTCGAAGCAGTTCGCGGTAGGCGGCTTGATCTCCAGCAAGGGCGAGAGCCGCCAGTTCGCTGTCAGAACAATCGCCCATCGCCAGGGTCATTTCTGATCGGCAGTCAGCGCCTTGACGACGGCTCCATCAAATCTTGCTGCCTGATCGGGCCTGAGTAGCGCGCGCATCGCAAAGATGTGTTCCAGAGTTTCCTTTTGCAGTTCGCCCATTGCCATATGCGACTGGTCGATAGCGCTGGAGACTTGCGGGCCATAGCCATGCTCGGCACCAATCGCTGCTGCCAGCTTTGCGTTGTCGGCGCGCATTTCAAGTTCGAGTGCCTTACGGCGAGTGGCAAATTGCGCCTCAAGCACATCAAGCTTGGCATGCTGGGCGGGGTCAAGATTGAGTTGGTCATGCAGCAGGGCATGAAGTTCACTGTCGGCAACTGTCTTGGGTGCGAGCACCGCTCGCCCAAGCCAGACACCTGCAATCGCGGCAACAAAAGCAATCAGGGCGACCAGCAAGGTGCGGCGAAGGCCTATCATTGGGTGCCCAGCAACAGTGACGACGGCGCAAGCGCGGGCGGCGCACCAAAGGGTGCAATTGAAGCAGCAGCAGCGGGGGTTCCAGGAAGCCCCGTGCTAACAAAGCCTATGGCAAGTGCCGCAAAAGCCGCGACACCAAGCGACCGGAATGCACTTGATGTGTCATGCGCCGCTAACTCCGCCAAGACCGCCTCGTCGATCATTGCCAAACGCGGATCGAGCGGTGCGTTGCCAAGCCGTGTCAGCATGTCGTCTAGGTTCGCCATCGCCAAAAAGTCTCCCGTTGCGATGTTTATACGCAAGCCAATTGTCTATCCCTCATTTTGCCGGTGGAGTGCCATAATTAGAATAATTCGAGGGACGCGTTTGGCGGCTGCGTATTTGCTTTGACACCACTTTTTAGGAATCCACCCATGTCCAGACTTCGCCTCACTTTCACCGTCCCCGTGCTAGCCGCTCTTGCGCTTGCTGGAAGTGCGCAAGCCCATACCAAACTAGTATCGTCCTCGCCTGCGGCCAATGCGACAGTCGCCAAGCTCGGCAAGGTGGTTCTGACTTTCAATGAGCGGGTCGTTGCCAAGTTTACCGGTGTGGATCTCACAATGACGACCATGCCTGGGATGGCTGACCATCCGCCGATGGTGATCTCGGGCTTCACCTCGGCAATCAGTGCTGACGGCAAAACCCTGACGCTGTTGCTGCGGCGTGCGCTTACGGCGGGCACATATCAGGTCAAATGGCACGCGGTTGGCGATGATACGCACCGCATGGAAGGCACCTACGCGTTCACTGTAAAATAGGGTGATCGACGAACTGACGATTGGCATCCGCTTCGCGCTCTACGTGAATCTGATGCTGTTGTTCGGGCTGCCGCTTTTTGGGCTTTATGCCTTGAAGGGCGCGGAGCGACTGCACGGGATTGTGCTGCCGCTTCGCGCTCTAACCATTGGGCTGGCATTGCTGGCAATAGGCCTGTCGGTGCTGAGCATCATAGCCATGACTGCGTCAATGGCGGGGGTTGCTCTGCTCGAGATTGACCGCGCCTCTGTCATCATGATGATCTCGGAAACGCCGATGGGGAAGGCTTGGGCTACGCGCATAGCGGCACTCCTTGGAATGCTTTGTCTGGCTGTCGCATTCGGCGGAGGCCAAAGGCTTACATGGCTGGCGCTGGTGTCACTTGGGGCGGCGAGCGCTCTGGCATCTCTGGCATGGACGGGACACGGCGCGGCCAGCGCAGGCATCGCTGGCACATACCACCTGATTGCGGACGTCGTGCATCTTCTTGCATCTGGCGCCTGGCTCGGCGCACTTGCGGCGCTCGGAGTGATGTTATTCCGCCCATCGGCAACGATGACCAACGATCATCTAAGGCTAACCCACCGCGCGCTGGACGGATTTTCGCTGGTCGGGACGGTGATTGTCGCGCTGATCGTAGCCTCGGGTCTGGTGAACAGCTATGTGCTCGTCGGCCCCGCGCATGTGCTGTCGCTGCCATCAACGCTCTACGGCCAATTGCTGATGTCGAAGCTGGCGCTATTCGGCGTCATGCTTGGGTTGGCAGCGGCCAACCGGTTCCGCCTGACGCCCGCGTTTGATCAGGCGATCAAGGAGAACGGAACAATCAGGGCGATAGCGTTGTTACGCCGTAGCCTGATCTTCGAGACGAGCGCCGCTCTATTGATCCTTGGCCTTGTCGCAAGGGTTGGCATGCTCGAACCGCCGATGTCGATGTGATGCGCCCCAAGGGAGAATGGTCGTGAACGAACCCCAAGGTGCAAGCCATTCGAAGCACGAGGGCGGGAGCCGTCAATCTGCTGGTGCCGATAGTCTGGCAACCGCAATTGATCCCGTCTGCGGGATGACAGTCGATCCTGCAAAAACGCCGCATCACGCCACCCACGGCGGCACCCATTATCATTTTTGTGGTGCCGGCTGTCTGGCGAAGTTCACGGCCGAACCAGCCAAATATCTCTCTGATGCTCCGCGTGTCGAAGCGGCCGCCTTACCCGGCGCGATCTACACTTGCCCGATGCACCCAGAGATCCGCCAGGTCGGACCGGGTGCCTGCCCAATCTGTGGCATGGCATTGGAGCCAGACCTCATAACTGCCGACAGCGGTCCTAACCCCGAACTGGCAGACATGAGTCGGCGGTTTTGGATCGCACTGGTGCTTACTGCGCCGGTCTTTGTTCTGGAAATGGGTGGCCATTTCGGAGCCCTGATGAAGATCGTCTCGCCCCAGACTTCCAGCTGGGTACAGTTTGCACTGGCGACGCCAGTGGTGTTTTGGGCTGGCGCGCCGTTCTTCCAGCGGGGGTGGACTTCGCTCGTGACGCGACACCTCAACATGTTCACCCTGATCGCGATGGGGGTGGGCGTGGCCTATGGCTACAGCCTGTTTGGCGTCTTCGCACCTCAACTGTTTCCCGCCGGTCTTCGCGACGGGATGGGTGCCGTGCCCGTCTATTTTGAGGCTGCGGCCGTCATCACCGTGCTGGTCCTGTTGGGTCAGGTCTTGGAGCTGCGCGCGCGCGACCAAACCTCAGGTGCAATCAAGGCGTTACTCGACTTAGCCCCCAAGACGGCCCGCCGCGTCAAGTCCGATGGAACCGATGAGGAAGTTACGCTTGACCTGATCTTGGTCGGCGACAACCTGCGTGTTCGACCTGGTGAGAAGGTCCCGGTTGACGGCGAACTGACCGAGGGCCGCGTTTCCATCGATGAGTCCCTCGTCACCGGGGAGTCGATGCCGGTGACCAAAGAGGCCGGAGCCAAGGTCATCGCCGGCTCGATCAATCGCACTGGTTCATTCCTCATGCGGGCCGAAAAGGTCGGGTCTGAAACACTGCTGGCACGTATTGTTCAGATGGTGGCTGAAGCCCAACGCAGCCGCGCGCCGATCCAGCGCATGGCTGATGTGGTTTCCGGTTGGTTTGTGCCCGCCGTGATTGTCGCAGCCGTGCTAGCCGCCGTCGTCTGGGCGTTGGTCGGACCCGAGCCGCGTTTCACATACGCCCTGGTGGCGGCGGTGTCGGTGTTGATAATCGCTTGCCCCTGCGCGCTCGGCTTAGCGACGCCCATGTCGATCATGGTCGGCGTGGGCCGCGGCGCTCAGCTGGGCGTGCTGATTAAGAACGCTGAAGCGCTGGAGCGCTTTGAGAAGGTCGATACGCTCGTCATCGACAAGACGGGCACGCTGACAGAGGGGCGGCCATCCGTCACCGCCATCAAGGTCACAGCTGGATTCGACGAAGCAGAGCTCCTGCGTCTCGCCGCAAGTCTGGAGCGCGGCAGTGAGCATCCCCTGGCCGACGCTATCCTGCGCGCCGCCAAGGATCGGAACTTGACGCTGAGCGAGGCCTCGAACTTTGACTCCCCGGTTGGCAAGGGTGTGCTGGGCTCCGTAGACGGCAAGTCCATCGTCTTGGGCGGTGCGCGCATAATGAGCGAGCAGGGGATCGACCTGTCGGCTCTCAAGGCGGATGCCGAGACGCTTCGTCAGCAGGGTACGACGACGATCTTTGCGACAGTGGACGGCAAGCTTGCGGGGCTGTTCGGGATCGCAGACCCTATCAAGCCGACTTCGGCAGCAGCGGTGGCTGCCTTGAAAGCCGATGGTGTGCGGTTGGTGATGATGACCGGCGACAATCGCACCACAGCGCTCGCCGTTGCGGCGCAACTGGGTATTGACGAAGTCGAGGCCGAGGTCTTGCCGGAAGACAAGGCCAAGGTGGTTCAGAAACTCCGCGCAGAGGGCCGCGTGGTGGCCATGGCCGGCGATGGAGTCAATGATGCGCCGGCCCTAGCGGCTGCTGAAGTGGGTGTGGCCATGGGCGCAGGCTCAGACGTGGCCATCGAGAGTGCCGGTGTGACCCTGCTGAAGGGCGATCTGCGGGGCCTAGTGCGGGCGCGCCGTCTGTCGCGGGCGGTCATGCGTAACATCAGGCAGAATCTGGTCTTCGCCTTTGCCTATAATGTGGCGGGAATACCCATTGCCGCTGGCATTTTGTATCCGGCTTTCGGCTGGTTGCTGTCGCCAGCAATAGCCGCTCTCGCGATGGCTCTTTCGTCAGTCAGCGTGATCGG
>JANLPX010000065.1:0-13445 GCA_031367485.1 Alphaproteobacteria bacterium
GATGACCTCTAGACCACGCTGGATGTCGCCCTTGCTATCGGCGATGACCTTGCCGTGCTCTGAGGAGAGCAGTTCGGCCAGGGCCTGCATGTGGCTTTCCACCAGCCGCTTAAACTCAAACATCACCCGCGCCCGGCGCTGGGGATTGGTGGCGGCCCAACCGGGTTGGGCGCGAAGTGCTGCCTGGACGGCGAGGTCCAGCTCGGCGGGGGTGGCCAGAGCGACGCGCGCCTGGACCAAGCCGGTATTGGGATCAAAAACCTCGCCATAGCGGCCGGAGGTTCCCGTGACGGCCGCGCCGTCGATGAAATGTGTGATGTCGCGCATGGCAGGGTTCTAAAGCGGGATTGGGGAAAGTGCGAAGCGGTTTTGCATCTTCCCCCAAGCCGCAAGCGAGGGAAGCTAAGTCGGCCTTGCCCCATCTCACATTGCAAGGGCATCCTGCTCACCATGGCTGCGCCGGGCTATCATGATCATATTGTCGATACGCTGATCCTTGAGCGGGCGCCGAAGCTTGCGACGAGCCCGGTTTGGCCGGTGGCGCGGGCCTTGCTCTATGGGCTGCTCGACTATGGCATGGCGCGGCGGATGGCTGACGCCATTGCGCCCATGTCGGGCCAGGCGGCGCTGGACTATATGTCTGACCTATTGCGGGTTCAGGTGAGCGTGCAGGGGTTAGAGCGGGTGCCGAAGGCCGGGCGGTTGGTGGTGACTGCCAATCATCCCACCGGGATTGCCGACGGGGTGGCGGTCTATGACGCGCTCAAGGCCGTGCGGCCCGACATCTGTTTCTATGCGAATGCCGATGCGCACCGGGTGTCGCCGGGACTGGGCGATATGCTGATCCCGGTGGAGTGGCGGGAGGAGAAGCGCACACGAGATCGCATGCGCCTGACCCTCACCATGACGCGCGAGGCCATGGAAGCCGAACGGCCGTTAATGATCTTTCCCGCCGGGCGTTTGGCGCGGCAGGGGCGTGACGGCAAGCTGAGGGAATCGCCTTGGATGTCCAGCGCTGTGTCCCTGGCGCGGAAGTATGAGGCACCGATCTTGCCGCTGCACATCAAAGGCCCGTGGTCGACGTTGTTTCACCTGTTCCACCACTTTTCCAATGAACTTAGGGACATGACCCTTTTCCATGAGTTGCTGAACAAGCGCGGGGGCGCGTTTGAGATTGTCGTCGGCCCAGTGATTGATCCCGGCGTGCTGGACGGCGATGTGGGCGAGGTGACTCAAGCGCTGAAGGCCTATGTGGAGCAAATATTGCCAGGCGATCCGGATCGGGCATTTGCATGAAGTTAGTGGTGGACTTGGCCGACGAGGCGGCGACGGATCGGCTAGGTCAGGCGCTGTCGAAGGTTTTGCAGGCCGGTGAGGCGATCTGTCTGAGCGGGCCATTGGGAGCCGGGAAATCGACGCTGGCCCGCGCCTTGATCCGCGCGCTGACCATGCCCGATGAAGAGGTTCCAAGCCCGACCTTCACCCTAGTCCAGACCTATGACGGGGTGGGCTTGTCAATCGCGCATTTTGATCTCTACCGGCTGATCGACCCGGACGAGGCCTACGAAATCGGCCTGGATGAAGCGTTGGAAGACGGCGCGGCCTTGATCGAATGGCCCGAACGGTTGGAGGGTCGTTTACCAATGGATCGTTTGGATTTGGTGATCGAGATGCGGGGCGAGGGTCGCCGGGCGACCCTGGTGGGCCATGGAGCTTGGGAAGGGCGTGAGCTTGGAGCGTGAGGCGCAGAAGGTCGAGTTTTTAGCGGCCCATGGCTTGGGCCGGGCCAAGCGCGAGCTGTTGGCTGGAGACGCCTCGACCCGAAGCTACGAGCGCCTAACGCTCAGCGACGGGTCACGACGGGTGTTCATGGATCAACCCGCCGTTCTGGAAAGCGTGGTCTGCCCGCCCGATGCCAGACCCGCTGAGCGGATGGCGCTGGGCTACAATGCGTCGGCGCGGTTGGCGGCGGGGTCGGTGACGGCGTTCGTGACGACAGCAGACTATCTGCGGGCGCGAGGTCTGTCGGCACCGAAGATCGAAGCCTTCGACGTGGATGCCGGTCTGGCGGTGATCGAAGACCTGGGCGACGGGTTGTTTGCCACCCTAACGGCGCAGGGCGAGCCGGAAATTCTGCTCTATGAAGCTGCTGTCGATGTGCAGATCAGGCTGCATGCTGAGACACCGCCGGACGTTCTGGAAGCGCAGGGCGTGAGCTGGCCGCTGCTGACCTATGACACTCTGGCGCTGAAGGTTGCCACCGACACCTTCCTGGAATGGTGGCCCAAGCTGATGGGTATGACCGCCTTTGGGGGTGAGGTGGTCGCCGAATGGGACGCGGTCTGGGCCCCCGTCTGGGTAGCGGGCGAGGCCGGAGCCAGCGTGTTCACGCACCGGGATTACCACGCCCAGAACCTACTCTGGCTGCCGGAGCGCCAGGGCATTGCGCGGGTCGGGCTGCTGGATTTTCAGGATGCCCTGCGGGCCCACCGCGCCTGGGACCTCACCCACTTGTTACAAGACGCCCGGCGCGACGTTTCGCCGGAATTGGAGGCTGCGATGTTGGGGCGGTATCTCGACGCCAATCCATCGGTGGATCGAGGCATTTTCTTAGCAGACTATCGAGCCTTGGCCGCCTCGAATGCGGCGCGGATTCTAGGCAGGGTGTTTGCCCGCCAAACTCTGCTAGGACGCCCCCAGTACCGCGCCTTCATGCCGCGCACCTGGCGATATCTGGAGCGCAATCTAGCCGATCCATCGATGTCTGAGATCAAGAGCTGGTTCGATCGCCATGTGCCGCGCGAGATACGAGCGTGATCGCTGGCCCCAAGACCGCGATGGTGCTGGCTGCCGGGATTGGCTCTCGGATGCGGCCTTTGACGGATCATCTCCCCAAGGCGTTGGTGAGGGTGAATGGTAAGGCGCTGATTGATCACATCTTGGACAGGCTGGCAGATGCCGGGGTCGAGACCGCCGTGGTCAATGTTCATCACTTCGCCGATCAGGTGGAGGCGCATCTGGCGAGCCGCAGTCATCCGAAAGTGGTGATTGTCGATGAGCGCGCCGCGTTGTTGGACAGTGGCGGCGGGATCAAGAACGCCTTGCCGCTACTGGGCATTGATCCGTTCTTTGTGGCCAATATAGACTCGCTTTGGGATGGCGGAACCCTTGAGCCGTTGGAACAGATGAAGGCTGCTTGGGATCCGACCAGGATGGACCTCTTGGTGCTGTTGGTGCCCAAGGGTCAGGGGATCGGATTTGAAGGACCGCGCGGATTTTTCATGGATGCCGACGGTCGGATCAAACATTCGGCGGATGATGCGAACCCCGCGCCCCTAGCCAATATCGGCATTCAGATCATGAAGCCGGAACTGTTGGCTAACGAACCGGAGGGGGCGTTTTCCATCCTGCCGATCTGGTGGCGTTTGCAGGCCAAGGGACGCATATTCGGGGTTGTGATGGACGCCTTCTGGATGCATGTGGGAGACCCCGCCGCGCATGAGGCGGCGGAGGCGCACCTTAAGTGACTAAGCCCGAACTCTTCGCCGGTCCTGCGCCGCGCTGGTTCAATATCCCCGCCCATCGCCCCTTTGTCGCCGACCTGGCCAAGGGGCTTTACGATGCCCTTTCTCCCTTGGGGCCTGACGCCCTCTCACAGGCTATAGTCCTCACCCCAACGCGACGTGGCGCGCGCGCCTTGATCGACGCCTTTGTGGGCGTGTCAGGAGGTCGCGCGATCTTGCCGCCGCAAATTCGGCCGCTGGGGGATTTAGACGAGGGCGAGGCTCCCTTTGAACCAGGTGATTTAGCGGTGGACCTGCCTGCAGCGATCACGCCGCTGCGTCGGCGGTTCGAGCTCGTCGCATTAGTTATCGCCCACCAGGACAAACTGCGGCGGGCTTTGGATGCCTCCCAAGCCCTGGAGTTGGGAGATGCGCTGGGCTCGTTCCTTGATAGCCTACAGATCGAGGAAGTGACCGCCGGCGACGGTTTGGCAGATGTTGTAACTGCAGAACTGGCGGAACACTGGCACGTGTCACGGGAATTCCTGGAGATGGCGCTGGAGGCCTGGCCGAAGCGCTTGGCAGACCTGGGTCTGGTGGATGTCAGCGCCCGACGGGTTGCCCTGCTTAGAGCTTTGGCGTCCCAATGGGAGAGCGACCCGCCGCAGGGGGTTCTGATCGCAGCGGGATCGACCGGTACAGCCCCAGCGACAGCGGACCTGCTGGCCGTGATCGCCCGCGCACCTCAAGGGGCGGTAGTATTGCCGGGACTAGATGACAGCTTGGCCGACACCGCCTGGGATGAGGTGGAGGAACAGCATCCGCAGGGCGCGATGAAACGGCTGCTGACCCGGGCGGGTTTGGACCGCGACGCTGTCAAGTTGTGGCCTGGTTCGCCAACCTTGGGCGTTGATGGACGGTGGCGTAGGCGGGTGATCAATGAGGCGCTGCGGCCGGCTAAGGCGACGGCGGACTGGCTGAACGCGATTGAAGCCTTGCGCGACGAGGGTCGCCACGACGATATCGATCCCATTGCGGAGGGCCTGAGAGGCCTGTCGGTGGTGACCACCCGAGCCGAAGACGAGACCGCCACTGTGGCGGCTTTGCTGCTACGCGAGGCGTTGGAGGTTCCTGGTCAGACCGCAGCATTGGTGGCCCCAGATCAGGGCTTGGCGCGACGGGTGGCGACCAAGTTGGCCCGGTGGGGGGTGATCGCCGACAGTTCTGCGGGCCTCGCCCTAGCGGGGTGCACCTGTGCTGTGTTGGCGAACCTCGTGGCCAAGGCGGTGATTGACCCCTTGGATCCCGTGGTGATGCTCGCGATCCTGAAACACCCGCTAACAAGGCTGAGTCTGGAGCCAACGGCCCTGGACACCGCACGGGAGGTCCTGGAGCGAAAGGGCCTGCGCGGGTCTCACCGCGGCGATTGGACTGGGCTTGAGGCGCGGTTAGTGGGCGAAGCTGAGGCCTTGGACTTGCTTGCGCGTTTCCGGGCCGCCCTAGCTCCGGCGATTGCTGGGTCGGGCGATGCACCAGGACGGGCAGCGCGTGGATTGACTGAGAGCCTGGAACTCTTGGCAGCAGAACGTTGGCTCCAAGATGCTCCGCCGCTGGGGGAGCTGTCGGCGCAGCCGACTGAGGGGGAGGTTCGCGCAGGGCTCCGGGCTTCAACCCCCTCCGGCCGTTCGGGCCACCTCCACCCAACGGGGGAGGATTTGGGGCTGTGGTCCGGCGCGGGAGGGGAGGCGCTGTCGCGGCTGTTGGCTGGATTGATCGATGAGTCCGAGGGATTGCCGACAGCCAGCGCCAGGGGCTTTGCAGATCTGATGCAGCGGCTCATTGCGGGCGAGAGCGTGCGGACCGGCGGAGCGACCCATCCGCGCTTGCGCATTCTGGGTGCCATCGAGGCGCGGCTGACCCGGGCTGACCGGTTAATTGTGGCCGGGCTTGAAGAGGGAACCTGGCCACAAGGGGCACCGATTGATCCCTTTCTCTCGCGACCCATGCGCGAAGCCTTGGGACTGCCACCACCCGAGCGGCGGATAGGCCTTGCGGCACATGACTTTGCTCAAGCCGCCTGTGCGCCCGAAGTAATACTGCTGCACTCTGAGCGTCGCGATGGGGCACCGGCGGTAAAGTCGCGCTGGCTGTGGCGGTTGGAGACCCTGGCGCGAGGGGCTGGGGTGACCTTGCCCGATCGTCCGGACGTCTTGGAATGGGCGCGCAACCTAAATGCTCCAGACCGGTACGACCCTGCAAAGCGCCCAGCGCCCGTTCCGCCGGTAGCTGACCGACCGCGCCGGATGGCGGTGACGCGAATCGAGACCCTGACGCGGGACCCCTATGCGGTGTGGGCGAGAGATATCCTGCGTCTTTATGCGCTGGCGCGGCCCGATGAGGCCGTCGATGCCCGAGCGCGCGGAACGGCGATCCACCGCGCCTTTGAGGTCTTTGTGATCAACCATCCAGGGACGGTTCCAGACAACGCAGCTACGCTGTTTGAAGGTTACTATCTCGCCGCTCTAGAGGCTGAGGGTATGCCACATGAGGCCATGGCGCGGGAGAAAGCTCTGGCGAGAGAAGCCGCCGAATGGGTAGCCGCCCTGGAGCGGGAGCGCCGCGCTGATGGTCGGCAGATCATCGTGGAGGCCTCAGGTGAGCTGAACCTAAAGCTACCAGGCGGCCCGTTCACCGTGACCGCCAAGGCCGACCGTATTGAGCTTGATCCGGCGGGGTTCGGTCACATCTTGGACTATAAGACAGGCCAAGCGCCATCGGCCAAAATGGTTCGGTCGGGGTTCTCACCGCAGCTGACCCTGACCGCGGCGATCTTGGCGGGCGGCGGATTTCCAAGTCTAGGTAGGACGCAGCCGGGGGACCTGACCTACCTAAGCGTCACGGGGCGCAAACCGGCCGGGAAGGTGGAGACCCGCGCCACGGCTGGCAATGAAAGCCAAGAGGCCGCCGCCAAAGCCTTGGAGGGATTGGCCAAGCTGATCGGGCGATTTGATCAGCCAGAGCAGCCCTATCTGTCACGCAGCGCGCCGCAGTTCGTGCACATGCATATGAGCGACTATGACCATTTGGCGCGGGTGTCGGAGTGGACGACAAGCGGCGAGGATGGCGAGGAATGAGTGGCGCCCTGGACCCGCAGCGGATTGCCGCTGACCCCAAGCTATCAGCATTTGTTACAGCCAATGCGGGATCGGGAAAGACCAAGACCCTCATTGATCGGGTGGCGCGGCTATTGCTGGCCGGGGCCAAGCCCGAGACGATACTCTGCGTGACCTTTACCAAGGCGGCGGCGGCCGAGATGCAGCGGCGGTTGTTTGGCCTGCTGGGCGATTGGTCGGTGTTTGACGACAACAGGCTGCGTGGTGAGCTGGCGAAACTGGAGGGCGAAGCGGCGGCGGCCTATGACGCCCTGCGACTCTCCCAAGCCCGAGCCCTATTTGCCCGCGCCTTGGAGACGCCGGGCGGCCTGAAAATCCAGACGATCCACGCTTTCTGCGAGAAGCTGTTGCGGCGGTTTCCGCTGGAAGCTGGGGTTTCTCCCGGGTTCAAGGTGATGGACGACACCGCCTCTGCAGCCGTTGCAGCGGCGGCGCGGCGCGCGGTAGCCCATTATGCGCTGAAGGGCGAGGGCGTGGTGGCGGAGGCCTATGCGCGGTTCTCTGTGGCTCTAGACTTCCAGAGTTTCCAGGGAATGTTCGGAAATTTCGATGCGCAACGGGGGCGATTGGCGGCCTATCTGGCGCGCTGTGGTGGACTGAATGGTACGGTGGCTGATGTTTGGCAGGTCTGTTGCGATACCGACCAAGCGGTTGACCTGCAAGCCCTGGAGGATGAGGCCGCTGTAGGGTTTGAGCTGCGGACCTGGGCCGCGTGCGCGGCAGTTTTGGACTTCGGCAACAAGACCGATCAGGCGAATGCTGGGAAACTCCGCACCGCCTTGACCGCGCCCAGTCTGGACAGCGGTTTGACCGCCCTGTTCACCGAAGGCGGCGAGGGCACGCCGGCGACCTGGGTAAACACCTGCAATATCCTGAAAACGAATGAAGGTCTGCGCATGGCCATGCTCAGCGAGCAGGATCGGTTGGCGGACCTGCGCCGCGCCCGCCGAGCGGCCAATGTGGCTTTAGACACGGTGAATGCTCTGGTCTTGGCGGACGCCTACCTGACCGCCTATCGCATCGAAAAAGAGCTGAGCGGCGGCTTGGATTTCGCTGACCTGATCGAGAAGACCCAGGCGCTCACCGCCCACGCGCCAGCGGCGGCTTGGGTACTCTATAAGATGGATGGCGGCATTGCTCATATGCTGGTGGACGAGGCGCAGGATACCGCGCCCGAGCAATGGGAGATCGTACGGGCACTATCAGCCGAGTTTTTCTCTGGCGCAGGCTTACCAGCTCGCGACGGAGCCTTGGACCGCAACATGTTTGTGGTCGGCGATGAGAAGCAGTCGATATATTCCTTCCAAGGGGCGGCTCCGGAAGTCCTGATCCAAGAGTTTCAGTTCCACCGCGACCGAGCGCGAGGGGCAGGCTTTGAGTTTGAGCGGATTGATCTATTGGCGTCTTGGCGTTCGACCCCAGAGATATTGCGGTTCGTTGACACGACCTTTGCGCCGGAAAACCTGACGGCTGGCCTTTTGCCCAGGCGACCGCAAGACGAGGCCGCCGACCCCATTGTCCATGAGGCCATGCGGACGACCGATCGAGGTTGCGTTGATCTGTGGCCCCTTGAGGTGGAGGTCAAAGGCGATGAGCGCGAGGCCTGGGACGCGCCGCTAGATCAGGTAACAGAGCACTCCGCCAATCGGCGTTTAGCCGAACGCATTGGCGGAGAGATCGAAGCATTACTGAAACGCGGCGACGGGGTGTTCGACAAGGATACGGCAGTCTTGCGGTCGGCTCGGCCCGGCGATGTGTTGATCTTAGTACGCAAACGCAAAGCGCTCTTTGAAGAAATACTGCGCGCGCTCAAGCGTCTGAAAATTCCCGTGGCGGGAGCCGACCGATTGGCGTTGAGCGAACATATCCTGTTCGACGACCTTGTGGCCCTGGCGAGGTTCGTTTTGTTTCCCCGCGATGAATTGACCTTGGCGGCGCTGTTGCGCAGCCCGTTCTGTGACCTTGACGATGAGAGCCTCTACCGCCTCGCCCATGGGCGCGAGAAGGAGAACCTCTGGGACCGGTTGGCGAAACGACAGGGGGAGGACCAGGATTGGCGGTCGGCCTACGCGACCTTGACTATGGCGCAGGACCTTGCGGCAGGGCGGCGGCCCTTTGAGTTCTATGCTCAAGTGCTGGGATTGCGGGACAGCGCCGGTCGTAGCCAGCGAGCCCGTCTATTGGGTCGGCTGGGAAGCGAGGCCGAAGACGCCTTAGATGAGTTCCTCGCCCAAGTCTTGGCCGCAGAGGGGCGCGGGGTTGAGGACCTTGAGAGCCTCGCCGCCGCCTTGGTCACCCTGGACATCACCGTCAAGCGGGAACTAGAGGCAGGTCGCGATGAGGTCCGCGTGATGACCACCCACGGGGCAAAGGGGTTGGAGGCTCCCATCGTCTTTCTTCCCGAAACCACGCTGACGCGGACGGCACGGGGTTCACCTCTGTTGGCGACGGAGGCTGGGGGATTTCTGTGGTCTGGCAGCCAGAAGGTCGATTGTGAGGCATCGACGGCAGCACGCGAGCGCCGGGCCCAGAAGGATGAGGAAGAGGCCCTGCGCCTACTCTATGTGGCGCTGACCCGGGCCCGGGACCGGTTGGTGTTGTGCGGACGAATTAATGCCCGTGACAAAGAAGAGAACCTTAAGGGCTGGTGGGGCGCTCTGCGCGATGCCTTTGCCCATGAGTCCATCGCCGACGAGGTCCGGCGGGTTCAGATCGGCGACATGGTGTTTCAGCGGTTTGGCGAGGATCCTGCCAGCGTTTCCGGAACTAGTCCGATGCTTGTGAAGGTAACTAGCATACCTGATTGGACAGAGCTGAATGCGGGGATCGAAGCTTTCGCGCGCTATGCCTCGCCCTCAGATTTGGGTCAGGGCGGGGTGACTCCCGCCGCGTCTCCGCTGGCAGAGGCTCAGGGCTTGGGACGGTTCCGGCGCGGTGATCTGATCCATCGGATGTTGCAGATATTGCCGGACATCGTGCCCGACAGACGGGCCGCTGCAGCAGTAAGGATGCTAGGCCGTGAGACCGACCTGACCGACGAGCAACGCGCCGAGATGACACTTGCGGCTTTGGGCGTTCTGAATGATCCGCAGTTTGGCGAGGTGTTTGGTGCGGGCAGTCGCGCTGAGATTTCGGTGGCCGGCGGTGCCCCGAACCTACCCACCGGCTTGGCGATTTCGGGGCGACTGGACCGACTGGTGGTGGCCGACGACCGGGTCCTGGTGGTGGATTTCAAAACCAACCGGCCAGCCCCAGCGCGGATCGAGGACGCTGATCCAGCCTATTTGCGGCAGATGGCGCTCTATTGGGCCGTACTAGGTGAGGTGTTTCCAGGACGCACAATCGAGGCGGCGTTGGTGTGGACCGATGGCCCCAAGCTGATGCCAATCCCAGAATTACTCATGACTAATAGCCTTGCCGCGCTTAGGGCAAACGGTTGATACCTGGATCCAATTTGCCCATATGGGTGTTGAACATTGAGGTCGGCCAATTGGGCGCGACGTCACTAGGAGCTGATCATGGGTACCATCGCGGTCACCGACGAGTCTTTCGAGAAAGACGTCCTGCAATCTTCCAAGCCGGTGTTGGTGGATTTCTGGGCCGAGTGGTGCGGCCCCTGTAAGCAGATCGCACCGGCCCTGGAACAGATCGCTGCCGAGATGGGCGATCAAGTCACTGTGGCTAAGCTGAATATCGAAGAGTCGCTGAACACCCCCTCGCGCTACGGCGTACGCGGCATTCCCACCATGATGCTGTTCAAGGACGGCCAGATGGCGTCCATGAAGGTTGGAGCCATGCCCAAGCAGAAGATCGTCGAGTGGCTGAACGAAGCCGGGCTCTAACCGGCTTCCCCTCCGCCCTCTCGGGCACTAGAAGCCCCTTATGACCGAACCCAAGACCGGCTGGTTCAAGCGGCTGGCTGACGGCCTCTCGCGTTCATCCAAGGCGATGACTGAGCAGGTGTCAGCCACCTTTACCAAGCAGCCCCTGACCCAGGCCAAGCTCGACGAGCTGGAAGAGATGCTGATTGAGGCCGATCTCGGTCCGCATTCGGCTGCTCGGATCACCAAGGCGTTCTCGGACGCCAAGTTCGGCAAGAGCGTCGATGAACTGGAGATCAAGGAAGCCTTGGCTCAGGCCATCGGTGACGAGCTGACCGAGCGCCAGGGGGTGTTTGATCCCATGGGCGGACCCCGGCCTTATGTGGTGCTGTTTGTCGGCGTGAACGGTTCGGGCAAGACCACGACACTGGGAAAGATAGCGTCCGATCTGACGGCACGCGGGGCCAAGGTCTTGGTGGTGGCCGGTGATACCTTCCGCGCCGCGGCCGTTGAGCAATTGAAAATCTGGGCCGAACGGGCCGGTGCCGATTTCATCAGCCGCCCCCCCAATTCCGACGCGGCGGGCTTGGCGTTTGACGCCATCGAACAGGCCAAGACCAAGGGTCATGACGTGGTGCTGATCGACACTGCCGGGCGACTGCAAAACAAGCAGGGCCTGATGGACGAACTGTTGAAAGTCATTCGGGTGATCAAGAAGGTCGACCCCGACGCGCCACACGAAACCCTGCTGGTGCTGGACGCCACGGTCGGACGCAATGCGCTGGCCCAAGAAAACATCTTCGGTAATCAGATCGGCGTGTCTGGCATTGTGATGACCAAACTGGACGGCACCGCGCGCGGCGGCGTCTTGGTGCCCGTGGCCCAGGCCTCGGACAGCCCGATCAAGCTGATCGGGGTTGGCGAAGGCATTGCCGATTTACAGCCGTTCAATGCGCGGGCCTTTGCTCGATCCCTGGTGGGTTTGGAGGACGCATGACCCTTTCCCCTCAGGCACACAAATGGGTGCGAGGCTTTGTGGACTATGGCGGGCTGGTCGTGTGGATCATCGCCTATTTCGCCGGGGGCCGAAATTTGGTGAACGCCACCTGGGCCTTGGTGGCAGGGTCGGCGGCGGCGCTATTGGTAGGTCTGATCTTTGAGCGGCGGGTCGCCCCGCTGCCACTAATCGCTGGCGGTGCAGCTTTGCTGTTCGGCGGACTTACCCTGTTTTTCCATGATGCTCGGTTCCTAAAGATGAAGCCGACCGTGATGAACGCCCTGTTTGGTGGGGTCCTGCTGGGCGGATTGGCTCTGGGTAAGACGCCCCTGAAGCTATTGCTGGGGGAAGCCTTTCCGATGAGCGAAGTCGGGTGGCGTACGCTCACCCTGCGCTATGGGTTGTTCTTCTTAGCCTTGGCGGGATTGAACGAGATGATCTGGCGGACCCAACCGGATGCCACATGGGTGTTATTCCGGTTTCCTGGCCTGATGATCCTGACCCTGATATTTGCTGTGTCTCAGGCCCCGATGATGACCAAGCACGCGCTGAATCCCCCGACTGAGGGCGATACTGTCTAAATTTGCGCAGCCCACGGACCGACTGTCTTAAAACTGACGCCTTGGCCCTATAGTCGGAACCTTACCTGCTGTTGAGCGAGGACGGGTATGGCCAAGGACAAGTCGGGCGTGAAGGGTGCGAATGCACTCAACAAATCCCCCAGCCATCTGTTGCACCGTGCCTTGCAATTGGCGTTAGACCTTTATGCGGAAGAATTTGGTCTTAACGGACTCACTCAGCGTCAGTTTGCTGTTCTGGCTGCGGTGTCGGCCAAAGAGGGCCTGACCCAAACCGAGCTGGTGACGATCACGGGGATCGACCGTTCGACCCTGGCCGACATGGCTACCAGGATGATCACCAAGGGATTGCTGGAGCGTCAGAAGTCATCCGTCGACGGACGCGCCAATGCTGTCAGCCTAACCGATGCCGGTCGCGCGGCCCTGGAGGACGCCCGCCCCAGGATGGCCGCGACCGACGCGCGATTGTTGAAACTGATCCCGAGCAGTAAGCGCGAAACCTTCATGGGGCTGCTGAGCGACCTGGTGGCGAGTGGCGCAGCACCGGCAGTTCCCAAAGCGGAAAAGGCCGAAAAGCCAAAGAAGACCAAGGCCGAAAAGGCTGCGAAAAAGAAAGCCAAGAAGGCCCTTAGTCTAGACGCGGATATCCAGCAGTGATCCGGGCCTAAGGATCCGGTTCGGCGGATCGGCTGGCAACGAGGTCGGCACGCGATTTACCGGGGCAGCCGAGGCTTGAGGCGTAGATGAGATCGCAGCGGCAACGGGTTTGCCCAAAACTGCCTCGAAGAAGGCTCTCTGCCCCGCATTGCGCGGCAGGTCGGGGCGTTGCGGCACCGGCATATCGGGGCGAATGGTTACGGCCATCAGAAGTCTCGAAACATGGTTAACCAGACCTGACAATGGCAGGTCGGCCTTCAAGATAGGGTTAATGGCGAAGTTTGGCGATGATCGCTTTGGCGTCGGCCTCCGACAAGGGCTGGGCGTACTTAGCCAAGATCAGACCGTTCGCATCGACCAGGTAGGTTTCGGGCACGCCGGTGACGCCCAACTCAATTCCAGCCCGCCCCTGACGATCCACCAGCCGCTGAACATAGGGATCGCCCACCCGCGCCAAGAAGGCCTTGGTGTTTTCGGGAGCATCTTTATAGGCGATGCCGATTAGGGTGACCCCCTTAGCTTGAAGCGCCATCAACACCGGAGCCTCGACCTCGCAAGGCGCGCACCAAGAGGCGAACAGGTTGATCAGGGCTGGCCCCTTAAGGGTTTGCCGCAGGTTGACGGAACGACCGTCGTCGAGGGCTGGCAATGTAAGTTCAGGCAGGGGTTTGCCGACGAGAGCCTGGGGTTGAACGTGAGGGTCATGCCGCAGGGCA